>JBAIYC010000352.1:0-11346 GCA_037916085.1 Nitrospirota bacterium
CTGCCAGTTCCCGTCGGTGATCAGGTGCGACAAAAGTTCGCGCTTCCGCTCCCGGTCAACCTCATGGACCACCTGCGAGACGCTCTCGGCGTCCACCGTTCGGCGCGCAGCCTCGATTCGCTCGGGCACGTTCATCATGTGGTCCGCGATCTCCCGGATCTCGTCGGGGAACGTGGCCGAGAAGAGCAGGTTTTGGCGCTTCTGCGGCAGCATGGCGAGGACCTTCCGGATGTCGTGGATGAACCCCATGTCGAGCATACGGTCCGCCTCGTCGAGCACGAGGATCTCGATGCCCGAAAGATCGGCCGTGCGCTGGCCCGCGTGGTCCAGGAGGCGGCCGGGGGTCGCAACGAGGATGTCCAGGCCGCGGCGCAGCGCCTGGACCTGGGGCTCATATCCCACGCCGCCGAAGATCACGGCGGAGCGGAAGAAAAGGTGCCTGCCGAGGTCCCGGACGCTCTCGCCCACCTGGGCGGCAAGCTCCCGCGTGGGAGCGAGCACGAGCATGCGCGGCCTGCGGTCGTTCCTGCCGCGCGGCCGGGGACAGGCGTTCAGACGATGGAGCGACGGCAGCACGAAGGCGGCCGTCTTTCCCGTGCCGGTCTGGGCAGAGGCGACAAGGTCGTGCCCTGCCAGGGCCGCCGGGATGGCCTTCCGCTGGATCTCGGTGGGCTCCTTGTAGCCGCACCCGCTGACCGCACGCAGAAGTGCCGGATGAAGGTTCAACTGCTCAAATGACATGACTTCCTTTCTTGCCGAATCGGTTCCCGCCGGGAAAAGCGAGGCAGATCACGAATGACACGAATCAGACGAATGGCACGAATAAAGAAAACTCTTACATTCCCCGCGTCATTCGAGGCATTCGTGCAATTCGTGTTGAATCGCCTTCCAATCTCGGTCTGTACCGATCGGACTGTGGACCGCCTGCCACGGGCGGGCCAGATATGTTGTTGTGAACCGTTGTGATGATGCGGATAATCTGTGGCAGGATTGCCGCCGGGTTCCAATACGTCGCCAACCGGATACCCTGCGATGATGAGGCGCGAGGAGAAGGTCAGGACGAGCCTAGATGTCTTTGAAGTTCGGTACTATACCCGGTCGCGTCGGAAAAAGCGAGACAATTCTGCAGGGACATGCTTTTTTCTTCCCCAACCCTCCGGGGCCGCCGGCTTGCTTTACCGGACAAGAAACCGTATAGTAGTGGCATGAACAGCAGATATTCGGGCATTCGCAGAAGCGCTGTCATCACCGCCGTTGTCGTCCTGTCGTTGCTCCTCGGACCCCTTCTGCTCGGGCCGGCCAGCAATGCGGCCGAGAATGCAAAACAGGCGCCGGACTTTCAGCTTGCCGACCTCTCGGGCACGGTCCACAGGCTTTCGGACCTTCGCGGTAGCGTTGTCGTCCTCAACTTCTGGGCCACCTGGTGCCCAGAATGTCTTGTCGAGATCGACTCCTTGAGCGCCTTCGCGGAGAAGTACGGGAAGCGGGGCGTTGTGGTGCTTGGTATCTCTCTGGACAAGAACGAGCAGGCGCTCAGCGATTTCCTGCAGAGCCATCCCGTGAAGTTCCCCGTGATGATCGACCGCGACGGGGGCGTGTTCGTACGGAAATACACCATTCGCGGCCTCCCTGCCACGGTCCTCATTGACCGTCGGGGCTCCGTCGCGGCAAGGTTGTTGGGCGCGCAGGAGTTCATGTCGCAGGAATTCATCGGAAAGATCGACGGACTCGTCGGCAACTGAGACGAGCGGCCCTCATCCCGCAGCCTTCCCATTTGTCCGGCTCTTACCTGCATCCCCCCCGGGCCGGGAAAGCGACCTTCCTCGGCACCCCGTGTCGTCCCTAGCGCTACCGCGATCCGAGACATGCAGACCTCGACATCGTCGCATGTCCGTGCGGCCCTCCCTCGTCGATATATCTGCGATATCCTTGAAAAGACCTCCCTCATTGAATGAAGGAGGGCCAGCTGGCCTTCTCTACACGCTCGTGTTCTCTGTATCGCCTGCCGGGGAGGGGCGACGGGGCATGTGGGCAGGGAGTAAGGGCCGGGCTTTCGCCGGACGCAGGTCAGTTCTTCCCGAGCACCCGCTGCAGTTCGGCGCCCAGGTCTTCGATGGTATAGGGCTTGACCACGATCCCCGCGAAGCCGTGCTGGGCATAGGTCGCCATGACCGCGTCGGTGGAATAGCCGCTCGACACGATCGCCTTGGCCTGCGGGTCGATCTCGAGAAGCTGCCGGATGGTCGCCTTTCCACCCTTTCCTCCCGGGACCGTCAGGTCCATGATGACGGCCGCGTAAGGGGCACCGGCCTGCTGCGCACGCCGGTACATGTCCAGCGCGCGGTCGCCGTCAGGGGCGAGATCGGCGTCATAGCCGAGCAGGTCCAGCAGCACTCCGGCCGTTTCACGGATAAGTTCATCATCGTCCATGACCAGGATGCGCCCCCGTGTCTCCCGGTGCGGGAGCGGGCCGGTCGGCCGCTCCGGCCGCGGGGCATCGGCCAACGACGCAGGGAGATAGAGAGAGAAGGTCGATCCCGTCCCCACCGCGGACTCGACGTCGATTGCTCCACCGTGTCTCGTGATGATCGAATAGGTCGTCGCGAGCCCCAGCCCGCTGCCGGAGGGCTTGGTGGTGAAATAGGGTTCGAAGATCCGGTTCAGGTCCTCCCTGGGGATCCCCTTCCCGTGATCGCGCACCACGATGGCGATGTAGTTCCCTTCGGCAAGCGCCGGATGCTCTGCGCGGCCGAACCTCCGATTGGCGGCGCCGATCCGTATGGTCCCGCCTTGCGGCATCGCCTCGACGGCATTGATGACCAGGTTCTGGATCACCTGGCTGATCTGGCCCTCGTCGATCTCGGCGTTCCACAGGTTCGGCGCGAGTTCGTATTCGCACCGGACGTTCGTTCCCCGCGTGCCGAAATCGGCGGTGTCCCGGATAAGATCGGCGATCGATGCCAGCTTCTTCACGGGCGCACCTCCCTTGGAGAACGTCAGGAGCTGCTGGGTGAGGTCCTTCGCGCGGGATGACGCCTTCTGGGCCCGCGCCAGGCTCTTCTGCACTTCGCCGTCCGGCCCGGCGAACCGGAGGCCGATCTCGATATTGGCGATGATGGAGTTCAGCAGGTTGTTGAAGTCGTGGGCGATGCCGCCGGCAAGCACGCCCAGGGACTCGATCTTCTCGGTCTTGTTCACCCGGTCCTCGAGCTTCTTGCGCTCCGTGATGTCCCGGAAGACCAGGACAGCCCCGATGACGGAACTCTCCCGGTCGAGGATGGGCGCCACGCTGTCCGTGATCAGGTGCCGCCGGCCGTCCCGGCCGGTCAGGATGGCGTTCCCCTCCAGTTCGCAGGGGGCCCCGGTCTGCAGCACGCGATCGACCGGGCAGGGAATACCCTCGCCCGTCCTCTCGTCCTTCAACGGGAAAAGCTCATTGATCCTCCTGCCGCGGGCCTCCTCCTGCCGCCAGCCCGTCAGCCGCTCCGCGACCTTGTTGATCAGCACGACGGCGCCGTGAATGTCGGTCGTGATCACGCCGTCGCCGATGCTCCGGAGCGTCACGGCAAGCCGCTCCCGTTCGGCAGCAGCCTCGGCCTCGGCGCGCTTTCGTTCCGTGATGTCGCGGAAGATGCCCCGCGTGCCGAGGAACACGCCGCCCTCGAACATGGGGCTGACACTGCCTTCCACCGCAATCGTTTCCCGTTCCTTGGTGATGAACAGGGTCTCGAACCGTCCGCCCTTGTGCCCGCAGACGATGCTCTTGAACTCGGGGCCGCAATCCGTGCAGTCGGGATGGACGACGTCGAAGATGGACATCCCGGCGATCTCTGCCGGACCGTACCCGAGCGCGGCGCGCCATGCCTGATTCACATACTGGATCGATCCATTGGCGTCCACGATCTGGATCAAGTCGGTCGAGTTCTCGAACAGGTCGCGGTAGCGCTCCTCGCTCTTCTTCAGGTCATCCTGCGCGCGGATCCGTTCGGTCTGGTCCATGTAGACCAGCACGACCCGCGAGATGACACCGTTCTTGTCCAGGATCGGGGTGGCGATGGTGTCGACGTGACGCCCGCTCAGGTCCATCTCCCGGCGGACGCTTTTCGCCGTAGCGATTGCCTGGAGCGCGGGGCAATCCGCGTCCATGACGGTCCGGCACAGCAGGTCGCGACAGATCATGCCCTCCGCCGCGTCACGGCCCAGCCCGAACTGTTCCTCGATCTTCCGGTTGAAGGCAAGGACACGCAGCGACGGGTCGACGACGAGGATCCCCATGCCCGCCGATTCGAAGATAGCGGTGATCTCGTCATGGGCCACCTGCAGCTGTTCGTTGGTATCCTTGAGGTGTCGCAGGACCTGCACAAAGGAGTCGCTGATGATGCCGATGGGATCGAGCTCGATCAGGGTGTTTTCGTCCAGCTCCTCCGGACGGAGCGGCGAGGTACCCATCACCGTCAGGAGCTGATCGGTCTTCGCCCGGATGTACTGCATCGCGGCAGCGTGCTTGCGCCGGAGCTCTTCGACCTCTTGACGGAGGTCAGGGTCCTGCTGTTGAGAGGAGAGCGCCATGGGACCTCAGCTTTGCGTCGGCATCGGGCCTCCTCGCTCAGTGCGGAGCGGAGACCTCGATGCGGTACCATCCGTCCTGCCGTTCCACGGTCACGGCGAAACCCATGTTCGCGGCAGATTCGGGGATCGTGCCGGTCGCGTCGCGGTTGTCAATGAGGAAGGCGAGCTTCGCGGCACCCTTCCGAAGGAGGGCTGCGCGCGCATTGATCTCCTTGAGCGCCACCAGGAGCGTTGCCGGACAGAGCTGGCCGCGGATGTCGATCTCGATCGTTTCCATATACCGTTACCGTCTTTCGCGGGAGCGCAGGGCGATGGCGGCCTGCCCTGCCCGCTTGTGATCACGCCGGTCCACGCCGCTGTGCGCAGAGCTTGCCGGAGGCAGGAGCGGCCCCGGCATCCAGTAGTCGGACAAGGAGCAAACCCCCGAACCACGCCCCTCCAAGCATACCGAAGAGGAACAGGATGCTCGAGGCGGCCAGGATCGGGAGACCGCCCAGCAGGTGCCAGACGTTGCAGGTCGGCGCCATGCGGGACGCGAGACCCATCAGGATGCCGCCGCTGGCCGCGAGCATGTACTGCTTCCCGGGTACCCGGTATGCGATCCTCAGTTCTCCGAGGAGCCCGGCCGAGAGGGCGCTCCCGGCAACGATGCCGACGATCAGCGGGAGCTGGACCGCTGCAAGGGCGTCGTAGGCCGGGCCGGGACCGCCGGTGAGCGGCGCCGGGCCTGTCAGGCGGTTGACAAAGTCGAGCGGGACGCCTGCGTAGAACGTGAGGTCCGCAAAATGTCCCGGCAGCAGGATGCGCTCCGCCCAGCCGGCGATCTTCGTGAACGTCGAGGTGACCCCCAGGGGCATCCCGACAAGGACATAGGAAGCGGAGCTGATAAGGGCGAGGAGAAGCGCCGCGCGGAAGGGCTGTAAATATGCCGCCGCGAAGGTCGTGCGGGTGAAAGCGTCGCGCCGGTGCCAGGTAATGAGCAGCGCCGCGGTCGGGACGACGACGGAAAGCACGGTGAGCGAAGGGTCGACTCCCAGGATCTGGGCGACGGTGATCTTGCCGGAAAAGAAGGTCGTCTGTTTGACAAAGGCGGCCCAGGCGGGATGGAACTCGGCGTAGAGGCCGCTCCCGAAGATAATGCCGGCGAAGGCGGTCATGCTCAGTACGCTCCCCGCCCCCATCTTATAAAGCGTACCGATCACGCAGCCTCCCGCAAGGACCATGCCGATGCCGAGCAGAAATCCGCCGATGACGTTCGCGGCCGAGGGAGCGTAGAGAAGCGGGAACGGATAGACGGACAGCAGCCCGAACATCCGCGCCGCCTCAAAGAGCACCATCGTGACTGTCACGAGGAGGACGAAGGAATGAATCATGACGGTGCGACGGAAGAGAAAGAGGTCGCGGAACATTCCGGCAAGGCAGAAATCGGAGCGGTGCAGGACGAATCCGGCGGTAAGGCCGAGCAGGAGCGAGACGGTTCCGAGGAAAACAAAGGGATGGACAGACAGCAGCATTTGCCCCCCGCTCGATGCGTCAGTCGCGAGAACGCGTGGTTGCTGGACGTTCCGGGATCTGCAAAAATATGATAATCCAGGGAGGAAAAGAGTGTCAATATCATATTTCAATTCCCGGCACGGAACGACGGCCGGACCGGCTGCGTCGCCCGTTGCCAACGGATCAGCCGAGGGTCTCCACCATCTTCCTGAAGTACCTGCAGCTCTCCGCCAGGTCCGGGTGTCTTAATCAACGCGATGCTCCCTTGTATGGATCTATCGCGGGGACATGGCTTTCACTGCTTACCGCTGATGCTGATACCTTGAGCATAGAGATCCACCGTGCTGCCGCTTCGATCGTCCTCCCAGATTATGATAGCTCCGCCCGAATTGTCTGACGCGATCTTCGGATACATCTGGTGGAGGGTCGCCGTCGAGATTGCCGCCCCATCGGCCGGCCAATGCGCGATCCCGTCGCTGTCCAATCTTTGAGCGAACGTGTCCACTCCCTGAATGGTACCGTTGCTCGGAATATCATAATTTCTATAGTCATACCAGGTGATGATCGCACCGCCCCTGCCGTCGGATATGATCTGCGGTTCGTACTGACTATATGCCGCGGTGCAGACGGGTACGCCGTCGGCTGTCCACTGCACTATTCCCGATGCGCTCACGCGCTGCGCATAGATATCCCGGACTGCGGAGCCTGCACGGCAATCTTCCCAGGTGATGATCGCGCCTCCGTTGCCGTCTGTCGTCATCTGGGGAGCGGTCTGTTCGTTGGGCGCGCCAGTGATCAGTGCGTCAGATGACCACTGCGGCACGCCGGTCACACTGATCCGCTGTGCATAGATGTCTCCGCCGCTGCTCTCCCACGCTGCAATTATGCCGCCAAGGCCGTCAGCAACAGGGCGAGGCACGTACTGATAGGCTGCTGCGGCTGAAGAAATGCGGACGCCATTGGCCATCCATTTGACGCTGCCTGCACTGTCGATCCTTTGGCCGTAGATGTTCCACGCGCCGGTGCGGTAGTCCTGCCATACGATGATCGCGCCGCCGGCTCCATCAGGTATGATCTCGGGAAAGAGGAATTGTGGATTATTGGAAGCGGTCGAGATGGCGACACCGTCCGCGGTCCATTGCGGCACGCCGTCCCCATCGATCCTCTGGGCATAAACCTCATACTGGCTGCCGCTCCGGTAATCCTGCCAGACGACAATGGCCCCGCCTGCGCCGTCGGACACGATCTTGGGCTTTTCCTGGGAATGAACAGCTGTACAAACGGCGATATCAGCCGCCCACACGACAGCGCCGCTTGGGCTTATCCTCTGTGCATAGATATCTGTGTCATCGCCGGTCGATCCTCCCCGGTTATCTTCCCAAACGACAATGGCCCCGCCATTGCCGTCAGAGACGAGCTGGGGAAAAAACTGGCCTCCGGCCACCTTGGAAAGAGGGACCCCGTCAGGATCCCATTGCGTCTTGCCTCGGCTGTTCAAACGCTGGGCATAGATATTTATTTGATGCGGATTCGGGGAGGTCGGATCGTAGCTGCGGTAGTCGGTCCAGACCACAATGGAGCCGCCCACTCCTTCCGCGATGATCTGCGCCTGCAAAGGACTCTCATGATTTCCGGGGATGACGACATTCTGAGGATTTTCCTTATCCCAGAGAACGACCAGAGGCGTCTCATCGCTGTCCTGATTCTGTACGGTCGCTCTCACCGGACCGGTAAGAGCGCCATCAGGAACGGCAGCTTGTATCTCCGAATCGCTCCATGAGATGATCTGGCTCGCCGGGGCACCACCGACGGTCAATACGCTCGAACCCTTGCTAATGCCGAATCCCGAACCGGTGACCGTGATTGTCGCCCCTGCCTTCACTTCCGTCGGCGTAACACCGCTGATCAATGGCGGTGAGACTGGTGCGGGAATACCAGAAGATGATGATGGCGATGATGAGAGGGACGGTAAAGATGGATCTGACGATTTTGAGCAACCCAGTGTCAGGGTCGCGGTGATCAATGCTGCAACGAAAAGCATGTGTCCTAGCGTTCTCGACGGCATGGCATTATCCTCTGCTTAGAATTAACTGCAGGAAATGCGACGGTAACCACAAGAATACCATCAAGATTATAGAGGAAGCTCCCCTGAGTGTAAAGCGAGAAGAAGGATGGAAAAGGCGATAGTATAGGCGGCAAAAGGCTGCAGAACGATGTCTTCCGTCAATTGCCACTGATTGCCTTACATGCCTTGCGCGAGATACATGCGCGTGATCACAATGCGCCACAAAGCGTGTTTCAGAACTTCTCCACCATCTTCCTGAAGTACCTGCAGCTCTCCACCAGGTCCGGGCCGTGCTTGAAGAGCCCCCCGCCGATCAGGAAGATAAGGTCCCGTCCGTAGGTCTCCATCATCTCCGGAACGCGGTCTAGGCTCATGCCGCCGCCCGGCGCGGGGAAGATGGTCTTCAGGTGCCCCATCGGCTCCATGGTCCCCTGCACGATGTCCCTGCATTCCTCGCGGGAGAATGAGAACCTGCCGCCGAAGTTCGGGAAGATGGTGGCATCTGCGCCCGCGAGCCGCGCCAGTTGGCCGAAGACGACGCCGTGCGACATGCCTCCCTGCCCGGTCACGAAGCTCCCCTGAAGGGCCGGATGGGTCATGATCGGTAGACCGATGCTGTCATCCTCCGCAAGCTGGCGCATGAGATCGAACCCGACCAGCCCCGGCGCGACCATGAGCCCTCCGGCGCCCGCCTTTTTCGCGATCGCCGCACGTTCCATTACCTCGTTATGCGGTGCCGTCACGTTCGCTATATATATGGTAGAACCTCCGGTCTCCCGGTTCGCCTTCCTGACCGCTTCGCCGCACTTTCTGACCCGTTCCTGGAAAGGAGAACAGCATTGGTCTGTCAGGCCGTGATCGTCCTTGATCATGTCCATGCCGCCCAATGCGAAGCGGTAGGTCATGTCGGCAAGCTCGTCGCAGGAATGCCCCATCGGCTTGATGGCCGTGCAGAGGAGCGGACGGGCGGGGACCCGGAGCAGATCGCGCAGCCCCTGTCTGCCGAAGCGAGGGCCCCTGTATACCTTCAGGACGGCCGGCGTGAGGTCGATATGCTCGACGCGGACGCCGGGCTTGATGCTCGTGTTGCCGAAGATGACGTTCAGGAGCTGCGTCAGCTCCCCTGCCGCGATCTCGACAGCATAGCTGATGACGGCATGGAAGCTCGACCCGTCGCGCCGCTCGAGGGACTCGATCCTGCCGAACACATGGTCACGGATCGCGCCGGGTCCCACGCAGTCGGCCGGGAACTCGATGGTCTGCTCGATGCAGATGTCCTCCGCCTTGGCGCGTGCGTCCTTCTCGCTGCCGTAGATCCGGTAGGTGACGGAGAAGCGTTCTCCGGAGAACATCGATGAGGACGTACAGGTCGTCTGGATGATCATGACTGGTTACCAGGAACTGCCGTGCGGCAGCATTGTCTATTCCTGCCTTCCCTCTTTCCCGGAGAGGAAATAAAAGTAGATCAGCGCAGCCACATACACAGTGAGGACGCCGGACTCTATCCGGAACACCAGGGGATCAACAGCCGGGGAGAGTGCGCGGAAATCGGTCACGGTATTGATCACATGCAGCCCGAAGACCGCGCCGATGCCTGCGACGAGGATGGCTCTTACCGAGTCCCGGTTCTTCAGCGGATCGAGGGACGCCGAGAACAGGAAGACCGACCATCCGAAGGCCAGAAAGGAGATGATCCGGTCCTCGTAACCGTAGGAGGGAACGCTGAAATACACGAACAACAGCGGGACCTTGATCCGGAGCATATACACGGCCGACATCGCCAGGAAGTAGACAGCTCCGGTCAGCAGCAGCCATTTTAGCGTCATCGTATGCCTGCTCACGTCGTCACTCCGTTCCCGGCGCCCGCCCGGAGCGCCGATGCATCCTGCCTGACGCCGCATAATCTAGCACGGATGAAGATGCGCCGCAAGGGAGAATCCGCTTCGCTCCTCCTGCAGGTCACCTCTGCCTCTGGTATACTTACAGATGTGGGTCATGACGCTCGAATCTTGCTCTTCGGATACTTCATCCGCTGTTTCCAGTCGGCATCAGACCATGCGGGAAAGGAGGTCGTTCTTGCGCAGGGGAGCGGCATCGGATGCCACGGGAAACAGCCGATCTTATCGCCGCAGCAGTGATTTCCATTTCAGCACAGGGAGGACATCAAACGTATGAAGTACACCAAGTCGCTAGGTGCAGTGTTGGCAGCTCTCTTTATCGCTGCATCGGTCTGGGCAGCTCCCGCCAAGAGCGCGTGCGTTTCCTGTCATGAGAAAGTAACACCGGGCGTGGTGCAGCAGCATCTCGAGGGCAAGATGGGACAGAAGGGCATCGACTGCAGTGCCTGCCACGGCTCGGAACACAAGTCGAAGGACGACGTGAAGCTCGCCAAGATGCCGACCCCGGCCACCTGCGCGGGCTGCCATAAACAGCAGGCAGACCAGTTCTCGAAGGGCAAGCACAACATCGCCTGGATCGCATCAAGCTCCATGCCCATGATGGGGCATCAACCCCGGGCTGTCGCCGGCGAAGGCTACAAGGGCTGTTCAAGCTGCCACAAGATCGGTGTTAAGACCGATGCGGAGAAGGCGCAGATGCGTTACGGCAACGCGCAGTGCGATTCCTGCCACACCCGCCACTCCTTCAAGAAGTCCGAGGCGCAGGACCCGCGGGCTTGCCAGACCTGCCACATGGGCTTTGACCATCCCCAGTGGGAGATGTGGTCGACCTCCAAGCACGGCACCATCTGGCAGATCGAGGGCAAGGGCAGCAAGCGCGCGCCGACCTGCCAGACCTGCCACATGAGCGGCGGCGACCACAACGTGATGACCTCCTGGGGTTTCCTGGCCCTGCGGCTCCCGGAGAACGACAAGGACTGGATGAACGACCGCGTGGCGATCCTGCAGGCCCTGGGAGTGCTGGATGAGGCCGGCAAGCCGACCGCCCGGCTCGACCTGGTGAAGGCGGGCAAGGTGGCGAGGCTCACAGCAGAGGAGTTCCAGGCCGAGCGCGACAAGATGACCCGGATCTGCGCTAACTGCCACGGCGCGTCCTATGCCAAGAAACAGCTCGACGAGGCGGATCTGGTAGTAAAGGACGCTGATAAGATCATGGCCGAGGCGATCCGCGTGGTGCAGGGCCTGTACAAGGACGGCGTGCTCGCGAAGCCGGCCGACTGGACCATGGCGCCTGACCTCCTCCAGTTCTACGAGGCAAAG
>JBAIYC010000353.1:0-10025 GCA_037916085.1 Nitrospirota bacterium
GCGGCACGGTCGCGAAGATCTTTCCCTTTGACGGATACGGGTTCATCATGACCAACGACGGCAGGGAGATCTACTTCCACAGGAACAGCGTCATCGAGGCGACCTTCGACAGGCTGGAAGAAGGAACTGCTGTTTCGTTCCTGGAGGAACAGGGAAAGGAAGGCCCACAGGCGGTGAGGGTCTCCGTGAGCGGGTAGGAGCTACTCTGAGTATTCGGCAAACCTGCTGAAAACGAAATGTGATATAGACTCGTCGATATCCCGACTGTTCATTTGAAAGAGCCGGGATTTTTTTGTTGTGAACATGCCGGCCGGGATGAGAATAGGTGTTGCCTTATGCTGGTACTGGCCCTGTTCCCCATCATCTACCCGTCTATGCAGGTAACCGTTACCCTTCATCCACCGAAGGGCCAGTTCGCAAACCCCCTCTTATCGTAGCAGAGTTCGAAGTCGACTATCGCGCCGTTGGTGGTCCAAACCGTTAGATCCGTCTCAGCATCGGTGAAACAACGACGATGAGATTCGGCAGCAATCTGCCTGACTCTCTGACCTCTCTCGGCATGCATCTCCGAGCCCCTTTTTTATTTCTTCCGCACTATTTCGATCACCGTGACCTCCGGGTGGGACAGGAACCGTATGGGCGGGCCCCAGGTGCCAGTGCCGCGGTTCGTGTAGACGATCGACCCTTTGCCGACATCATACTTTCCGGCGATCAGCGGATGAGCGCGCTTGGCAAGATAGTAGAAGGGCCATATCTGGCCCTTGTGCGTGTGGCCTGAGAGCATGAGGTCGTACATGCCGATCGCATCGGGGTCCGGGTGGGGCTGGTGCTTGAGAAAGAGCACAAACTTCTTCGACCGGTCCGTTCCGGCAAGGGCCTCTCGGTCCGACACAGGTTTCGCCTCGTGCACCTGGACGGCCGTGCGGTCGTCGACGCCGGCGATCACGATGGGTCCGATGTCCTTCGCTTCTCCGCGCAGCATGGTGAAACCGGCCTGCTTCGTGAACTCCACCGCCGTTTCGATGCCGGCGTAGTATTCATGGTTCCCGGTGATAGCGAACTTCCCGTACTTTGCCGATATGTCCTGCAGAAGTTCGCGCAGGCCCGAGAGATGATTGATCTGGGCGTCGACCAGGTCGCCCGTGGAAATAAAGATGTCCGGCTTCGCCGCTTTTACCTTTTCCAGGATCCCCACCAGACGATCGCAGCGGATGATGAGCCCCAGATGGACATCGGAGATCTGTGCGATGGTGAGATGGTCCATGCCGGCAGGCAGCCGGTCCGTCTCGATGACCAGACGCTCGGTGCGGATATTCTGAGCATCGAAGTATCCGTAGATGCAGATAAGCGATGAGACCGCGAGCGACAGGGCAAAAGAGAAACGCGGCGGGATAAGCCGGGGAAAGGACGACGCTCCCAGCCACCCGGGGACCCGCAGAACGAGGTTCACGATGTCGAGCACGAGGGAACCGCAAAAGAACAGGAAGAGGACGGCCATCCAGAGATAGGCCGCGTAGGCGAGGGTCCGTGCGGTGAGCTCAAACTCGTTCCGTTCGAGGATGCGGACCAGGAAGACCGAGGCCACCATGAGCAGCATGAAGACCGCGAGCGCAATGCCCGCGGCCCAGCCGAACCCGAGCGCCTGCCGTGCCTTCACGAAGGAGTAGACGTGGGCGCCGCCGTACACGCCGATGATGAACAGGAAGAACAGTCTCATCTACCGAAGCTCACTCCGATGCCTTCCGCCATCCTGACCAGGTCGCCGTCCGCATCGACCAGCCGCAACTGGTCAATGGCGCTTGCGAGCGGGACGGACCTGATGTCCGGCGGCTGATAGGAGACCATCTCGCCGTACTTCTTCTGCGCCAGGAGCTCGACCGCTGCGGCGCCGTAGCGGGTGGCCAGAAGCCGGTCGAAGGGGCAGGGACTCCCGCCCCGCTGCAGGTGGCCGAGCACCGTGACGCGCACGTCGAATCCGGTCCGCTTGCTGATCTCGCTCCCTACGATCTCGCCCATGCCGCCGAGCCGCAGCACGTAGCCGTCCGCACCCTTTTCCTTCACCGCCATCTGACCGCCAAGCGGCTTCGCGCCTTCGGCAACGACCACGATGCTCGACTTGCTTCCGCCCTTCTTGCGCTCGATCAGCCTTTCCGCCACGCTTTCCATGCTGAAAGGGATCTCGGGGATCAGGATCACGTCGGCGCTGCCCGCGATGCCCGCCTCCAGGGCGATCCAGCCGGCATAGCGCCCCATCACTTCCAGGACGATGACCCGCTGGTGGCTCTCGGCGGTCGTATGGAGTTTGTCCAGCGCCTCCGTTGCCGTGTCCACAGCGGTCTGGAAACCGAAGGTGACATAGGTGGCGCTCAGATCGTTGTCGATCGTCTTCGGGACGCCGATGACCGGCACGCTGAGCCTGTTGAGGCCGTGTCCGATCTTGAGGGAGCCATCGCCGCCGATCACCACAAGCGCGTCCAGGCCCAGTTCCTTGATGTTCGCCAGGACGAGCGGCGACATGTCCTCGGTTATCTCTTTTCCATTCACCACGGTCTTGTGGGCGAAGGGATTGCCGCGGTTCGTCGTGCCGAGGATGGTGCCGCCCATGAACAGGATGCCGCGGGTGTTCCACGAGGTGAGCTGACGGGTCTTGGTCGGGCTCAGCAGGCCTTCGAAGCCGTCAAGGATACCGGTCACCTCCCAGCCGTACTTGAAGATAGCGGTCTTGGTCACCGCCCGAATGACCGCGTTCAGACCCGGCGCGTCACCGCCGCCCGAGAGAACACCGATACGCATAAGAATACCTCCAGTCGATCAGAGCGCGAATTGACGCGAATGAGCGCGAATCTACCAACGATAATTCGCGGAACCTCACTCGCGACTCGCAAGGACAAGACCATTATGAGATTCGGTTCTTCTTTCGTCTCGTCGCGTTCGTTCTTGTCCGGTCCAATCCCAGCAGTTCCCTGCCGCCCTCGGTGGCGATCCGTTCAACGGCCTCGTTCGGGATCCCGGCCCTGCGGAACAATGCCAGCTCGTTTTCATACCATCCGCGGTAGCGGCGGTCGGGAAGGACGCAGTCAGTGCCGACCGCAAGGCGCACGCCGGCCTGATAGGCCTTTCCGACCGAGGCGAGGTGGTGTTCGATCTCCCCCTCGACGAATGCCCGAGCGGCGCGGTTCTCGGAACGCTCCGCCGCCCTCCGGAGCGCGCCTACCGTAGGCACCCAGAACACCTTCCGCTTCGCCAGGACCTCGAGCGCACGGTCGGTCATGAAGAAGCCATGTTCGATCGAACGGACGCCTGCCTCGGCTGCGGCCACGATCGCGTCCTCGCCGTTGGCATGGGCCATGACGCCGAGGCCGTGCCTTCCTGCCTCCTTCACGATGAACCGGAGCTCGTCTGCACCGAAGCCTCCGGCGGTCACGACGCCCTGTTGCTCCATGCTCACCACGCCGGAAGCGACGACCTTGATGATATCGGCTCCCTCGTTCTTGAGGCGCTCTATTTCGGCTGCGATCTCCTGCCCCGTCTCGACCGGAGTGCCGAGGAACGCCCCGTATCCTCCCCGCTTCGAGAGCGCACGGCCGGCGGTGATGATGCGGGGCACGTTTCTCCTTCCTGCCGGACGGCAGAGCGCGAGCCCGCTCCCCTGTCTCGTACCGGCATCACGGACCGCTGCGATCCCTGCCCGGGAAAGGTCCATGAGGGCCTCGTCGTGCGTAAGATGCACGTGAGCATCGATGAATCTTGCCTTGCTGCGTGTCTGCATCGAAAGTTCCCCTTTTCCTGCTGCTAGAAATAGATGTTCAGCCTGACGCCGACCAGGAAATAATTGAACCCTGCGACCGTTCCGGCATAATTGCTGCCTTCCGCAAAGGCCTCGAGAGCAGTACACTTCTTCATCATCCAGCCTGCCGATCCGTTGAACCCGAAGAAGGTGCTGCCGGTCTTCGCTCCGTACCGGGTGTAGGATTGATACCCCCCGTACGGTTCGATATAGGCGTAGTATCCGTTCTTTTCCGTATAGAGAGAGACAAAGACCTGATGGGAGATGAAATCTTCCGGATCGAAATAGCCGCTTCCGCTCTGGCGCCTGAAGTCCAGGTACCGGAACCGGTAGCCGACGGCGACCTTCGGCGGTGCGATGGTGATCGCATATTTTGTCCCCAGCCACAGGTCCTGCGAATTGTTGCCATCGGAGTAGCCGGAATAGATATATCGTTCGTTGAAGGAAAGACGGGGAGATGCCGTCTCGGTCACGCTCAGTGTCCCCGTTGACCGCGCGACCCTGTTCTGGATGAGCTGCGCCGTGTCCGTGAGCGCCTCCCTCGCCGCGCTCACCCCGATGGCGCCCCAGGCCGTGTTCGCGTCGGCCCTCGCCTGGCCAGTGACCAGATTCACCCCGTCAGCCCTGTTGACACCCAAGCCCGCCCCCGTATCGAACCTGCCGAACGTCTTCTGGGTCGTGATCCCCAGATCCTCTGCCCTCTCCTTTCGTGCCGGGTCCTTCGCATCCGTTAGCCGGTACATGAGCTCCGTGTCCCAGCCGCCGGTCCGGAAGCCGTACAGGAGCGCGGAACGGTTCACCGTGTTCTTGTCGGAATCGGAATAATAACTGAACGCTGCGCCGAGACGCCACGTCTGCATGCTGCAGAGGGCGTCGGAGAACCGCGCCAGTTCCTTCTTCTGATAGGGATACACCGGCTTCAGGGGTGCGCTGATCGCCTTCGCGGTCTCCTTCTCTCCGGCATCAAGATGGGCAAAGGCAAGTCCGAGCCGCGCATCGAAGCTCTCGCCCTGGGCAAGCGCCTTCTCATAGACCGGGATCGAAGCTCGCGCATCGCCTCGCCACCTGATCGTGTTCGCCTTCACCAGCAGCGCGTCCTGGTTCTCCGGCTCCCGCTCGAGGACACGGTCCGCTTCTATCCCGGCATCCTCGAGCTTGTCCGCCCAGGACAGGACCTTTGCGAGGTGAATGCGCGCAGCCAGGTCGTTCGGATCCTCGGCGAGGATCTGCCGAAGGACAGCTGCGGCTTCATCCAGGCGATCCGCCCAGGAGATCGCGATCGCCATCTGAAGGCGCTCCTGCCGGGAGAATGCTGACGGGAACAGGGAGAGCGCAGCAAGGTACTCGTCTGCAGCCCGGGGATAGTCCTCTTTCGCAGCGTACTCGTCCCCGAGATCCTTTCTGCGGACCGCCTCTTTCTCCCGGTCATTCTCCTCGCCGGCCGCCTGCGGGGGGGAAACCACGGTCCCGGTCCCGGTGCCGCCGCGGTCCGCTGCCCATACGGTGGGCGTATGCGCGAGGCAGAGGCCGACCAGGATGCCGGCTGATACGATCATTGTCCTGTTCATGCTCTTCTCTCGATGAACCTCCGGAATGCCGGGAGGTCCGCGTCGTGATTCACCGGCCACCGGGGGATCTCGCCACGGTCGCCACCCCGCTCGTAATTCCCGCGGTTCGAGGTGAGAATGTACCGGAATCCCTCCTGTTTCGCGATCTCGATGCTTCTGCTGTCATATTTCCCGTAGGGCCACGCGAGCACGCGCGCCGGGCGGCCCAGTTCGCGGCGGCAACGGTCCTGGAAGAGGGCAAGGTCCTTTCCCAGCTTCTCGTTGAACGCCGGCATCGCGCGCGTCGGCGAGGACCATCCTCCCCATACGTGAAGGGCATAGGTATGACAGCCGATGTCCACAAGGCCGCTCGATGCGAGATAGCGGCACTCGTCCCAGCTCAGGCTCGGGTCGTGGCTGCTCGTAACGCCGCTTGTCTTCTGCCCGATGACGGTGACGGTCGCCTTGAACCCGTACTCAGCCAGGAGCGGGAATGCGTGGTCCAGAAACGACGCAGGGCCGTCGTCGAAGGTGATGATCACGGCCCGTCTGGCGCTGACCGCGTCAAGAGCGCCGAACTCATCGAAGGAAACCGCACGGTACCCCATGCCGTAGAGCCATTCCATCTGGGACGCGAAGGCAGAGGGCATGACCGTTTCCTCCTCGCCCCTCTCGATGGAGAGATCGTGGTACAAGAGCACGGGGATCCGCACTGCCTCTGCGCGCCCGCGCGCGGGAAGCGAGAAGGCGAGGACGGCTGTGCCGCTGAGCGCAAGGAACTGTCTGCGCGTCAGGTTCATCGTCCCTCCGGGATCCGCTGGAGGATCTCCCGATAGCGGAAGTAGCTTTCCTTCAGGAAGGTGTGGTAGAGCGGCGTTTCCCAGCCTTCCCAGGAGTAGGTTCGGACCGCTGAGGCCGTGCACTCGGCGGGAAGACAGTCGGTATGGTTCTGCGGTCGTCCCGTTGGCTGGGCCGCCACCCCGCCGTCGTCCGGCTTATACGAGATCGCCAGCACCCGGATGCCCTTCGTCCCTCTGGTGGTTCCGTTCTTGTCCTTCCACAGGACCTGCTTTGAACTGGGATCGGTGATGTTGATGAGCCCCCAGGGAATGCGAATCTCGATCGCACGGTCGCGACAGTAGAAGTCCGCGAGGGAATGGTAGTCCGGGTTCTTCCGGTCAAGGGAACCGAACGTGAGCCGGCTCATCGAAAAATGCCGCGCCGGAAAGATGCGCTTCCCGTCCTTGCTGCTCCTCCTGACATTCGGCTCGCTCACGATCATCACCCACGCCCCCTGGTCGGACTCTCCGGGCAGGATCACCCCGGTCGCGGCATTCAGGTACCGTTCATAGGACGCCGTCGTCAGGATCCTGCTCCGCTCCTTTCCGGCAAGCTGGAGCAGGAACGTGAGCCCGACGGGACTGTGAACATTCGTTCCGAAAGGCATGAGCCGCTCACCTGCGCCTGACGCGCACGTGTCCAGTCCAACCACGAAGTTCGCTTTCTTGAAGTCGATCGCTCCGGCAGTCTCAAGACGGAGATAGAGAAAACCCTCGTCATGCTGCACGAAGAGCCGCGTGAGTCTTCTCGCGTCGTCCGCTCCGTCGGGGAACCGGAAGGCCATGGCGTCCCCATTCTTCTCGTACAGTACCGCAGCGCCGGCCCAGTCCCCGCTCCTGCATGCAAGGCTCACCTTCTTCCCCGGATAGCCCGGATACGCGGCCAGCAGTCCGTAGTTCTGCTCCGGGTCCTGAAAATTGAACCAGAACGGCTTTCGGTCGGCCGGGACCTCGTAGGGCTGGAACAGCCAGTTCTTCTTGAACCATTCATCGCACCAGCTGAACAGGATCCCGCCCGTCATCCCGGAACGGTGGATCGCCTTCATGAGCTGTCCGTTGATATCGCCCTGCTCCCGGTCGCTATGCCGCCCCTGGTGCCAGCCTCCGCGATGCCAGTGCGCCGCCTCCCTGCTGCTCGGGACGCCGAATTCGGCGATGAGGACCGGCTGTCTCCCGTGGTGCCTCTTCAGCTCGGTAAGGTAGGCAAGGTACGGGTTCTCCCGGTCCAGATAGTCATTGTTCATGAAATCGGGGTAGTACGGATACACATGGTACAGGGCAAAGAACCCGCTTCCACCGGTCGCTCTGATCTTGGCAAGGTCGAGGGACTCGGCGTCCTCGACAGGGACATTGTCGCAGCCCCGGTCATCCTGCGTCGCCGGAGCGGAAGGGTCCCCGTATGCTGATTCCGAAGGGTGGTCAATCGGGTCGAGGGTCGGCCAGTTGACGGTCGTGACGGGATGGGTCAGGCGATACCGCTCGTACTCATAGCCCTGCAGAAAATCGCACATCTCGGTGATCCACAGCTCGAAAGGCGTGCCGCCCCGAATGCTCAGGAATGATCCATCGTAGTCGCCTCCCTGCCTGCTGCGCAGTTCGTTGAACGCCCGTACCGCGCAGGCCTCCCATTCCCTCCCCAGAATGAAACCTGCGACGTAGGGTGAGACATCGTACTCGTACCTGCCATGAGGGTGCCCCGGCCGCTCGGGCAGGACCGCGTTCCCGTACAGCGCGTCGACCGCCGTCCTGATCTCGCTCCGGAAGCCGTCCATGAACCGGGGCTCCCGGAAATCATTTTTCTCGGGCAGTTCGGTCCAGACCTCCTGAAAGAGGCACAGCCGTTTCCCCGCCGTATTGAAGAGGAAAAGCTCCTCGTAGAACTCTGGCGGCAGGACCGTGTAGACCCTGACCGCATTGGCGCCCAGCTCTGCGATCTGCTTGAACCACCGCTGATAGGTCCCCTTTTTCACGGCGAACTCACCGGGGAAGTATCCGGGCACCGTGAGGCCGAGGTTCACTCCCTTGACAAAGAACTTCTTCCAGGTGCCGTCATGGACCTCCAGGTGGTCCCGGACTGCGCGGAACGAAGACCCCCGCGCAGACGCGGGCCGCTGCTGCTTCTGCTTCTCGATGCGGCCGAGGAAGTCCTTCGCCTTGCCATGAGAGCGGTCGAGCTCCAGGGCCTGGTGAAATGCCCAGCGGGCCGTCGGAAGATCGCCGAGATGGTAGTGCGCGAGACCGAGACCGAAGAACGCGTCGGCCTCCTTCCGCTGGTCGAGCGCCCGCCGGAAGATATTGACGGCTTCCTGATGGTCGCCCCGCTCGATCGCGAAAAATCCGAGCTCCACTGCATTCATGGCCTGTCGCCCCCCGTGGCGGCCGCCGCCCCCTTGTTCTCAACGTGCTCCCATCTCCTTCGGCCGGTCACGTACCTGACGACTGCGTGCAGCCGCCAGAACGAGTTGATCTGCCGGTAGCCAAGGTTCTCGAGCACGCCGTAGAGCAGAAGCCGGAACATGTGGCCCCACGCGGGATACCGCCGGTACGTGAGCTCCTCGAGAAAGACGCTCGCAGTCGACAGGAATATGCCGTAGAAGATAGCGAGCGTGATAAAGAGCAGGAAGAACTTGGTAGACAGGATCCCCAGGGCATAGGAGAACGCCACAACGATGTATCCCATGATCTCGATGAACGGACCGATGATCTCGAAGATCACGTAGTAGGGCATCACGATCATCCCGATGGCGCCAAAGCGGGGATTAAAGATCATCTCGCGGTTGTGGAAGATGCTCTGGATCAGCCCGAGGTGCCACCGCCGCCGCTGCCGCGCAAGCATCTTCATGCGGTCCGGCACCTCGGTCCAGCAGATGGGGTCCGAGATGAACCGTATCCGGTAGGGCTTCTTCTGCTGCCGCCTTATCTTGTGGAGACGGACGATGATCTCCATGTCTTCCGATACATTGCCGACCGTGAATCCTCCCTCCTCGATGACCGTCGCCTTGTGAAAGAGCGAGAACGTTCCGGAGATGATCAAAAGGGAATTGAGCGCGTCCCACCCGACCCGTCCGAAGAGGAACCCGCGAAGGTATTCCACGATCTGGAAGAGGACGATCGGCTTGTCGGGAAGATCGATCTTCCGGATCGAGACGTCATCGTCGAGCTCGACGCCGTTCAGGACCCGCACTACGCCGCCGCACGCGATGACGGGAACGCCGCTTTCCAGAACGGGCGTCATGATCCTGATCAGCGCGTCCTTTTCGAGCAGGGAATCGGCGTCGACGGAGCAGAAATAGGGGCTCTGCGATCCATTGATGCCGCAGTTCAGGGCGTCGGCCTTGCCGCCCCGCTCCTTGTCGATGACGAGAAGGTTCGGCGTTTCATCGCTGTAGTAGAACCCCCGCACGCTCTCCGTTTTCAGGAACGTTCGGTACACGCGGTCGATCTTCTTCAGGCGGAACGTGTCGATCACCGTCCGGAGCGTGCCGTCCGTGGAGCCGTCGTTGATGACGATCACCTCGAACAGGGGGTAGTCGACGGACAGCGCGGACCGTATGCTGCGGATGATGACCCGCTCCTCGTTGTAGACCGGCATGAGGATCGAGACCGGCGGGGTCTCGGGAGAGGAGCGGAAGTCCTTGATGGGTGAATAGGTGACGCGGCGAATGTGCCGGACGATGGCAAAGAGGGAGATTGCCAAGAGGCCCGCGTAGACGGTGTTCATGATGCCGAAGTACGCACCGACGAAATAATTGAAGCCGACGATAAAATCGATGATCGCTGTTCTCATGGGATGCGGTCGTCCGTCCGGAACCTGCGGATCTCCTGTTTGATCCGTTCATCTGCGCCGTTCTC
>JBAIYC010000354.1:0-5997 GCA_037916085.1 Nitrospirota bacterium
TATCCCGGCGCGGTGACCGGCGACTCAGGTTCGAACTTATACCCGACGCCGTAGACCGAGTGGATGAGCTTCGCTTCGGGGTCCACGGCCTCGATCTTCCTCCGCAGTTTCTTGATATGACCGTCGATCGTGCGGTCGCTGACGTAGCGGTCATCGGGGTAGATCTTCTCCATGAGCTGCTCGCGGTTGTAGATGCGCCCCGGACTGGCGGCGAGGATCCGCAGCAGCTTGAATTCGACCGCCGTCAGCCCCAGGTCCCGGTCCCGGAACGTAGCACGGAAACGGTGCTCGTCCAGAACGAGCTCCTCCGTCCGGCTCGTCCTTCCGTCGTGGGTCCGGCGCAGGACCGCCTTGACCCGCGCCACCACTTCGCGCGGGCTGAAGGGCTTGCAGATGTAATCGTCCGCCCCGAGCTCAAGTCCGAGCAGGCGGTCGATCTCCTCGACCCTCGCCGTTACCATGATGATCGGGACGTGCGAGAAGGTGCGGACCTCCCTGCAGACATCCATACCGTCTCGGCCGGGCAGCATGAGGTCGAGGAGCACCAGGTCCGGCCGGTGCTCCCTGATCCATGTCACCGCCTCCGCGCCGTTCGCCAGCGCGGCGGTCTCGAACCCCGACGCCCGCAGATAGTCGGCCAGCAGTCCAGCAAGCTTCGCCTCGTCTTCGACAATAAGGATCGTTTCGCTCATACGTTTTTCTCCGCGACCGGGAAGGCGACCCTGATCAGCAACCCGCCCAGGAGGGACGGGTGGGCGGAAATCGTACCCTCGTGGGCTTCGACAATGTTCTTGCAGATGGCAAGGCCGAGCCCGGCGCCGCCCGATGTCCGGCTCCGGGATGCCTCCACCCGGTAGAGCCGCTCGAACAGCCTCTTCGCTTCCTCTTCGCTGACGCCCGGAGCGGAATCCTGGATTTCGATGTCGGCCCGGCCCCCGTGGACCGCCAAGCCGACGGAGAGCCGGCCCTCGGTGTCGGTATATCGCAGGGAGTTCTCGAAGAGGTTCGCGAACAACTGGTTCAGCCGCTCGCGGTCTGCGGAGACCACGACCTCCGGTCCCCGGGCAAGGTCCTCGGTGAGCCTGATGCCCTTCCGGAAGAACTCCGGCCGGTACGTTTCCAGTGAGTCTCTCAGTACGGCCCGAAGGTCAAGGTTCGTCTTCCGGTAGGTCAGGGCGCCGATATCGGACAGGGAAAGCTGGTAGAGATCCTCCACGAGACGATTCAGCCGCATGACATCGGTATGGAGCGACCTGACCGCTTCGGGAGAGATGGGTCGTATCCCGTCCAGGAGCGCTTCCAGTTCGCCCCGCAGAACGGCGACAGGGGTCCGCAGTTCATGGGAGATGTCGGCCACCCACTGGCGCCGCGCTTTCTCGTTGTTCTCCAGCGTCAGGGCCATGGTGTTGAAATCGCGCGCCAACTGCCCCATCTCATCCGAGGAGCCGGCCGGAACGCGAATGTCATACCTGCCCGAAGCAAGGTCCGCCGTCGCCGCGGTGATTGAACGTATCGGACTCACCAGGCGCCTCGCGAGCGGGAGCGAGAAGAGCATGACCGCCACAACCATCCCGCCTGCCGCCAGGACGAGCGCTGATTTCTGCTGCTTCAGGAACCGAAGCTGATGGGGGTTCAGGAACTGCTTTGGCGGGAGGAACCCGACATACCCAACGGCTGCCCCGTCATGGAGTATGGGCCTGAAGTCAACCCCCTCCGTTCCCTCGTCTTTCCCGAAGACCGGCTTCCGCTGGGCATCCAGAACGATAAAGGGCCATCGTGTCCGGCGGGGACCCCGCTGCCCCATGCGCTGCATCCCGCGGCCCTCGGCGACCCTTTTCCCCTTCCCTGGGCCGGCGTCGTCGGACCGCGCACCGAGCATGCTTTCTGTCAAGAACCTCGGATCGTTCTGCAGAAAATCCCAGTTCCCGTGCTCGCCATAGGCTTCTTCCAGGTTGACGGTCATCTGGTCAAGCCTGCTCTGGTCCAGGTTCCTGAGATACTCGAAGAACCCCCGGTCGATGTTCCATCGCATGATCAGGAACAGCGAGAAGATCGCCAGGCTAGTGGCGCCGAGAATGGAGAAGAACAGACGGTAGGTAATGCCGATCTTCATCGTGTTGTGCCACCTCGCATCTGTACCCTAAGTGATATTGTAACCCGGGGTCAAGCGAAAAAGAACAGCCGGTCATTCTTTTCTCAATTCCTTCACATTTGGGCCACAATCGGCGGGTATGCTTGGGTCAAGAAAACGGCAGGCCCCTGGGCCGCCGAACACTAAGGAGGATGCCATGAAAAGGGTTCTGGTTGGTTTGCTGTCAGGTTTCTTGCTGCTCATCGTTGCATCGCCCAATTCCTTTGCCCAGTCGTATGGTCCGGCCGGCGGTTTCCGGGATGAGGGCATGTCGCCGATGCGACATGACCGGATGGGAATGATGAGGAAGGACCATCATCTGTGGCGCATGCTCGCAGGTCTCGGCCTCGATGAAAAGCAGAAGGAGGCCATCCGGGAGATCAGAAGCAGGGTAGCGAAAGATACGGTGCGGAAACGGGCCGATCTCGACGTGGCCAGGATCGAGCTGAGGGACATCCTCGGCAGGGACCAGGTCGATATGGCCGCGGCGGAAGCAGCGGTGAAGAAGATATCGTCGCTGCAGGCCGACATGCGCATCGCCCATATCAAGGCATTTCAGGAGATCAAGGCGAAACTGACGCCGGAACAGAGGAAGAAACTCAAGGAGATGCATGAAATGGGTCCGCAGGCGGAACGGAAGATGCACGGAGGGATGCAAAGGAACTGGCACGGAGATACCAAAGACCGGGGAGACGGAGAGAACGGGTAGGAGAGTCAGCGGCAGTCGCTGAGGTCGGGTATCTTCGATTACTGCATGCGGTCTCGTTCCGAATCGGATGGGCTACACGTCCAAATCCCCCTCCTGTCCGAGATCGGAGCGAGGCCGCATGCAGGTGGTTTTGAGGATGCAGGATGGTGCCCATCGAAACAGGTGCTGTGGCAATGTGGATGTGCAAGAAGTATGGCGTACGGATGATGGCCGTTCATTCGGCGGCCTTTTGCGCGCGAAGGTTCGCTGCAGCGAACGGCAAGGCCGGTCATCCGACGGCGTTCTTTCAACACTGCCGGTCTTGCACACGTGGTGCCGCCACGTATGGACTGCTTCGGCGCAGGCGAACGGACATCCCTCAGGCGGCGTCGCCGTCAGGGGAAGGTCTTGGACGCCGGCGTCCCCGTAGCCGCGTCGTTCACGGCGAGGATGATCGCGGCCGATGAACGCGGTGAATTACAGCGGCGGGAGGCGACTACTGTGAACGTCTTTCTCCTCGAGTACATGACTCTTCTGGTCATCTTTCTGGTTGCGGTGTACAACGCCGGCAAAGCCCGGAAGGGCGACGACCGGAATGATCGATCGCAGAGTAAGACCGGCTGACATCCAGGCCTCACATCGCTCGGTCAGGACGCTGCCTCTGTTCAGTTCGCCAGTCCGATCTGCTTCAGGAATTCGTGATTGTCCCAGAAGAGCCATTCATGGTCCATCGTGCCGCTTTTCCAGTGGCCTATGGTGACCATGCCGAGCTTGAACGATCTCCCGGTCGGCGGTATCGTCTTGCCGTCGCCTGTCGGCATCGGCCGCGAGAATGTGCCAGTCATGACGCCGGTCACACAGGTCCAGTCGTCCTTGCCGAACCGGACGGGATGTTCCTTGATGCTGGTATCAGGCGCAAAGACGAACATGGCCTTGAGGTCCTCGATGTGCTTCGCGATGCCTTTCGTCTCACGTCCGTCCGGCCAGGTCACGACGATATCCTCCGCGTGACTCTCCGACAACCTGTCCCACTGCTGATTGCTGAACACGTCGAAGTCCAGCTCGTCAAAGGTCTTCAGATTTTCCTCCACCGCATCGGTTTCCTTCTTGAGTGGTACTACGTTTGCGGATTTCTTCATGTTGCTCACCGGTCCTTCCATCGTGAACTTTCTTCTATTCATAGTATAACGTGATCCACATGCCCCCCTGTCCGGGACCGCGGCGGGCGACGCCGATCCCAACTACTCCTTGAATTCCCACGGATGGTATGCGATAATTTCGCTCCACGATGAGCGAGCGCACGGCCATAGCACGATACGCTTCTTTTCTGACCGTCCCTGTCTGGACGGGAGTGCTCGCGTTTCCGTTCACAGGTCCCTGGCGGGCGCTTCAGCTTGCTCTGGTTGCCGCCGGGGGCGTGGCTCTCTGGGGGCTCCTCAGGACAGCCTCCCTCCACCGGTTCTTTCGTGCCGCTGCCGATGCCACATCGGGCCTTCGCGGCAGGACACAGGGGCTCCTGACAAAGACCTCCTCGGCCGTTTTCGTCTCCCTGTTCGTTGCTCTCCTCATCGTCATTCCCTTCTTTCAGAACGACTACTACCGGGATGTGCTGACGCTCACCGGCATGTATGCGGTGCTGGCACTCGGCCTGAACCTCGTGGTGGGGCAGGCGGGGCTCCTGAACCTCGGCTATGTCGCGTTCTACGCCATTGGCGCCTACACCTATGCCATCCTGTCGACCCGCTTCGGCCTTTCCTTCTGGCCCGGACTCGCCGTCGGCGCCGCATCGGCGTCGTTCCTTTCGCTCCTCATCGGCCTCTCGACGCTGCGGCTCCGGGGCGACTACTTTGCTATTGTCACGCTCGGCCTTGGCGAGATCACGCGCATCGTGCTGAACAACTGGGATAGTCTCACCGGTGGTCCGAACGGCATCGCGAACATCGGAAGACCCGTCCTCTTCGGCCATGTCCTTTCCCGGCCCCTGGATTTCTACTATCTTATTCTCGTCATTGCGATCGTGACGGTCCTTGCCATGCGCCGGCTCATGGATTCGCGGATCGGCAGGGCATGGGTCGCCATCCGCGAGGACGAGGTCGCCGCGGAGGCCATGGGTATCAACACCTTCCGGCTGAAGCTTCTGGCCTTTGTGCTGGCATCGGCCTGGGCAGGCATGACGGGCGTGTTCTTTGCCTCCAAGATGGCTTTTGTGTCGCCGGAGAGCTTCACCTTCTTTGAATCCATCATGATCCTCTGCATGGTGGTCTTGGGCGGCATGGGGAGCATCGCCGGCATCATCCTTGGCGCCTTCCTCCTGATCACCCTGCCCGAGGTCTTTCGGGATTTCGCGGACTACCGCATGCTGGGCTTCGGCGTGGCCCTGGTCCTGATGATGGTCTTCCGGCCGCAGGGATTGCTCGGGACAGGCAAAGTCTCCCGATAAAAAAGGTCGGACGCGGTTCGTGAAGCAACGGGTCGGGATGGAGTGCAAGTCAACTCCGGAACACGAATGGCACGAATGAAAGAAAAGGACACAGAGGAAGAGCTGGAAAAGATCCTGTATAAGGATCTGTCCTATAAGATCGTTCAATCGTGTTTCGAAGTGCACAACGTCCTTGGGCCGGGGTATCCTGAGAAGATCTACGAAGAAGCCGTCGCAGTTGAATTGGCTAATATATGGTGTCGGAATTGATCGGCAGAAGCTTGTGGAGGTGTTCTTCAAAGGCGTACAGGTCGGAGAGTATCGGCTCGATATGGTCGCCGAACGGAAGATCGTTCTCGAATTAAAGGCAGTTTCCGAGCTCAACGGTGTATTCGAAGCCCAGGTCCTGTCCTATCTCAAAGCTTCGGGACTGAAGCTTGGACTGCTCATCAATTTCGGAGGCAAGAAGGTCGAAGTTCGAAGGATCGTGAATTAGGCTTCACCCGTGAGGGGTTTTGCCGTGGTTCTATTCATGTCATTCGTTCATGCGTGACATTCGTGTTCAGGCTGTGTCTTTGCATTTGATCCAATGCTCTTACTCGAAACCAGGAACCTGACCAAGCACTTCGGCGGCCTCAAGGCGCTCGAGGGTATCGACCTCCGGGTCGAGCGCGAACGCATCGTGAGCGTCATCGGGCCGAACGGCGCGGGAAAGACCACGTTCTTCAACTGCATCACCGGCATCTACCGGCCGACAAG
>JBAIYC010000355.1:0-1548 GCA_037916085.1 Nitrospirota bacterium
CAACACGCATGCGGAGACGATCTTCCATATGGAGGAGCTTCTGCATCTCACCTTCCATCATTCTGCTGACGGGAATGCCGGTCCACTTGGACACGATCTCGGCCACATCCTCTTCATCCACCTCTTCTTTAAGGATCTTGGACTGTGCCTGAAGGGTGCTCAGCTTAGCGGACTCGGCATCGAGTTGCTTCTGGAGTTCGAGCAGTTTTCCGTAGCGCAGCTCTGCCGCCCGGCCCAGGTTTCCCTCGCGCTCGGCCTTATCGGCCTCAATCCTCGACTGCTCGATCTGCTCTTTGATCCTCCGGATGTTTTGAATGCCCTCTTTCTCGGCCTGCCACTGCGCTTTGAGTCCGCTCCGCTTTTCGGAAAGCTCCGCTACTTCCTTTTCTATCCCGGCGAGCCGCTCGCGCGAAGCGTCATCCTGTTCTTTTTTAACGGCCTCGCGCTCAATCTCCAGCTGCCTGATCCGTCGCTCCACCTCGTCGAGCTCCGTGGGCATGCTGTCGATCTCCATCCGCAGCCGGGATGCGGCCTCATCGATCAAATCGATCGCCTTGTCCGGCAAAAAACGGTCTGCGATGTACCGGTGGGAGAGGATCGCCGCGCTCACGAGGGCCGAGTCCTTGATTTTGACACCGTGGTGAATTTCGTAGCGTTCCTTCAGACCGCGCAGAATCGAAATCGTGTCCTCCACTGAGGGCTCGCGCACCAGCACCGGCTGAAATCGGCGTTCGAGGGCCGGATCTTTTTCGATGTGTTTGCGGTATTCATTCAGCGTCGTGGCGCCCACACACCGGAGCTCACCGCGGGCCAGGGCCGGTTTGAGCATGTTCGAAGCATCCATGGCGCCCTCGGCTGCGCCTGCGCCGACGACGGTATGGAGCTCGTCAATGAACAGGATCACTTCTCCGCTTGCTTCGGTGACTTCCTTGAGCACCGCCTTGAGCCGGTCCTCGAACTCACCGCGGTACTTGGCACCTGCGATGAGTGCGCCCATGTCGAGCGCGACCACGCGCCTGTTCTTGAGCCCCTCGGGCACATCGCCGGAGACGACCCGCAGTGCCAATCCTTCGGCGATGGCCGTCTTTCCCACGCCCGGTTCACCGATAAGCACCGGGTTGTTCTTGGTCCTGCGCGAAAGGACCTGGACGACGCGTCTGATCTCCTCGTCACGGCCGATCACCGGATCGAGCTTGCCCCGGCGGGCGAGGTCGGTGAGGTCACGGCCGTACCTCGTGAGCGCCTGATATTTGTCCTCCGGGTTCTGATCGGTGACCCGCTGGCTTCCCCGGATATCCACGAGAACGGTGAAAATCTTGTCCTTGGTCACTCCATGGCGGGCAAGAATGTCGTGTGCCGGGCCGTCCCCCTCGGCAGCTGCGATCAAAAGATGTTCCGTGCTCACGTACTCATCCTTCAGGCGCTCCGCTTCCTGCTCAGCCCGCTCGAAGAGTTTGCCGAGTCGTGGCGACAGATAGGTCTGCACCAGTCCTTCAATCTTTGGCAGCCTGCTTAAGGCCTCTTCGACGTCTGCCTTGATCCTGCCGG
>JBAIYC010000356.1:0-7091 GCA_037916085.1 Nitrospirota bacterium
CATTTCTTCACCCCCTTGGCCTCGGCCTTGCCGAAGACCGGGCTCCGCATGCCGCGGTCAAGGAGCGGCGCAAAACAGTTCATGAGCAGGATGGCGAACATGACGCCTTCGGGGTAGCCGCCCTTCAACCGTATCAGCACGGTCAACACCCCGGCGCACACGCCGAAGACGATCTGTGCGTTCCGCACTGACGGGCCGGTCACATAGTCCGTCGCCATGAAAAAGGCGCCCAGGATCAGGCCGCCGGACATCATGTGCATGACAGGATCGCCCGTCATCAAGCCTTCTTTGCCGCCGAAGATCCAGGCCAGCAGGCCGACCGTGGCGATGAAGGGGATGGGAATGTGCCAGGTGATGTACCGTTTGGACATCAGGAAGGCAGCGCCGACCAGGAGCGCAATGACCGAGGTCTCGCCGAGAGAGCCCGCTCGGTTCCCTATGAAGAGGTCCTGGTACAAAGCAGCCTTCGTATGGAAGACCTCGAGGAGCTTGGCCATTCCCTCTTCTTTCAGGAGGACCAGCGGCGTCGCGGTCGTCTTGGCATCCACTGCCAGGAAGCTCGTAGCGGGCGCCACATAGGTGGTCATGATCTTCGCGAAGCTAATGAGGACGAAGGCGCGTCCGACGAGGGCCGGGTTGAAGATGTTGTAGCCCAGGCCGCCAAAGAGATGCTTGGCGATCATGATCGCTACGATGGACCCGATGAAGGGGATGTACCACGGTGCGTTAGCGGGGAGGTTCAGGGCCAGCAGCAGGCCGGTCAGGAAAGCGCTCCCGTCCGACAGCGTGACGGGCTTTTTGAGCAGCAGCTGCATCCCAGCCTCCGCGAGCAGGCACGTCACGATGCAGATGAGGATGACCATGATCGCCGGCAGGCCGAAGTAGTAGACGCCCATGAGCGAGGCGGGCAGAAGCGCGGCGCTCACGGTCCACATGATCTTCGCCGTGCTCTCCTCGGTCCGCACGTGGGGGCCGATCGAGACGATCAGTTCCGGGGCTGCTTTGGGTTGTTCCTTCGCCTGTTCCTTGGGAGCTGCTTCCATATTATATATACCCTCGTAAAGGTTATTTATCCGTTCGTGACGTACGGGCAGGTCGCGCCCCTCTACCATTAATTCTTCTTCTTCGCCAGTTCCCGCTTTGCCCGTTTGACCCACTGGACCATCGGCCGGTTCGCCGGGCAGACAAAGGTGCAGGAACCACACTCGAAGCAGTCCATAAGGTTGTAATCCTTCGCATCCTCGTAGTGCCCTTTCTCGATGAAGAGCCCGATGAGCGAAGGCTGGAGCATCATGGGACAGGCGTCGATGCACCGGGCACACCGGATGCAGGGACCGTAGGACTTGGTGCTCACCTCCGACTTCGGCAGGATGGTGATGCCCGAGGTTCCCTTGATCACCGGGACCTCCAGGTTGTACTGGCTCATGCCCATCATCGGTCCGCCGGAGATGACCTTTGCCGCGTCCTCGGTCAATCCCCCCGCCTCCTCGATAAGTTGCGAGAACGTTGTTCCGAGGCGGACGCGGAAGTTCTTGGGATCCTTTACGCCACGGCCGGTGACCGTCACGTAGCGTTCGATGAGCGGACGGCCGTAACGAACCGCATCGTAGATGGCCGCCGCGGTGCCCACGTTCTGGACCACAACACCGGCATCCATGGGCAGCCCGCCCGCCGGAACGGTCCTCCTCGAAATGGCCTTGATCAGCATTTTCTCGGCGCCTTGGGGGTACTTGACCTTCACCGGCACCACTTCCACATCGGCGGCTCCCGCCGCCGTCTTCTGCATGGCCTCGATGGCGTCGGGCTTGTTGGCCTCGATGCCGATATAGCCCTTCTTGACCCCCAGAATGCGCATCAGGATCCGCAGGCCCTCGATGATCTCCTTGGGCTTCTCCAGCATGAGCCGGTGGTCGGAGGTGAGATAGGGTTCGCACTCTGCGCCGTTCAGGATGACTACATCGATCGGTTTTTCCTTTGGCGGGGAGAGCTTCACATGGGTCGGAAAGGTGGCTCCTCCCATGCCGACGATGCCCGCGTCAGACACCATTTTCTTGAGCTCATCGGGGCTGAGAAGGGAATAGTCGGTCGTCTCCTTCAGTCCGGCCACCCACTCGTCCTTTCCGTCGCTCTCGATCACCACCGACGGCATGTCCATGCCGAGCACGTGGGGGAAGTTGCCGATCGCAACAACCTTGCCCGAAACGGATGCATGGACCGGCGCGGACACGAAGCCGCCGCTCTCGCCGACCTTCTCGCCCTTCTTCACCTCCTGGCCGATGACGACCGCGGGCTTGCAGGGTGCTCCGATATGCTGGCTCAGGGGAATGATGACTCGCTTGGGGATCGATGCTGCAACGGTGGGTTTGTGCGCAGTCAGCTCTTTGTTGCCGGAGGGATGCACGCCTCCGCTAAACGTGGCGCTCGCCTTGACGCTGGTGGCTTCCATATCGGTCAACACCTCGCTAGGTAGGGTTCGCTGCTGAATGAATGCGGAAAAAGCGCGATAAAAAGACCGCAGAGTTTATATCAGAAACGGACAGGAAGTGTCAAGCGGTTTTTCCTCGACGCCGTTCTGAGCGCGTCTGTGCGGCTGATGCAGCACTGGCGGGAAAAAAGAACGATATTATAACGAATAGTGTTTCCAGTGAGAAACTGCGACGGCCCCGAGACAGGGCCGCCGGAGCATTCCTCAAGTATCAAAACGCACAACGATGCCCGGTACAAGCAAGTTCACGCCACCTGCACGACCTCTTTGACCGAAGGGACCTGCTGTTTCAAGAACTTCTCGACGCCCATCTTGAGCGTCATGGTGGACATAGGGCAGGCCCCACAGGCGCCCTTCAGACGCACCTTCACGGTACCGTCCTGTTCTACGCTCACGAGTTCAATATCGCCGCCGTCCCGCTGCAGCATGGGCCTCACCTGTTTGATCGCCTCTTCAACCTTCTCTTTCATGACCTGTTCTCCTTTGGAGGGTTAGCGATGCTCTTAATCACGCACCATTATACCTTTTTTATACGTCCGATGCACCCGTTTTCCCATGACGGTGATCATATCGCCCACGACCCGGCCTTTCGACACCGGCCTTTGACAACCGCGGGCGCAATGGAGTATCCTGTTCCCGCAGGAGCATCGCGTGATCCCTTCCATGGACATATCACTGTTCTTCCTCGTCAATCACGGCATGGTGAACCCTTTGTTCGATGTTCTGATGCCCCTCCTGTCTCAGCGCGGGTTCCTGCTGGTCTTTCCCGTTCTGGCACTTGCGCTCATAGCTCTCCTGCAAAAACGTGAAGCATTTGTCAATCCTGCGCTCATTGCCGCCACGGTCGTCATTGTACCCGTCGGCCTGTTCTACCTCGCCGACAACATCAATGACCTGCTCAAGGAGCATTTTGCCCGTGAGCGTCCTTGTTTCGTCCTTGAAGGTGTCCGTGTTCTCGTCCGCTGTCCGACGTCCTATTCCCTCCCGTCCGGTCATGCCATCGATTCGTTCTCCTTCGCCGTCTCCTTCTTCATCCTTTCGCGGGGGATACTCTCGAGGGGCTGGCGGTGGTACGCCCTCGTTCTGGCGGGAACGATCGCTTTCTCGAGGGTCTATATCGGGGTGCATTACCCAGCGGACGTACTCGTCGGTACACTTCTCGGAACCGGGCTGGCCGGCGCCGTCAGCATACCGTTCCTGCGGCTCTATCCCCCTCCGCCGGACAGGCAGCAGAAGCGAGTTCCATGAGTTGGGACTCATTCGTATCTTGCAGAGAGACGGCCAATCTGGTAAATTCCGGGAAGGGGTCAAGTTCGCCATGAACATCGTCATCATCGGTATCGGCGGTTTTCTCGGTTCGGTCGTTCGGTACGGCGTCAGTCTCTGGGTCGGCCAGCGCTGGGGCCGGGCGTTCCCTCTCGGTACCTTCCTGATCAACGTGACCGGTAGTTTTCTGATAGGGCTGCTCATGCCGCTCCTGACCGAACGGCTCATCGTGAACCCCCAGTGGCGTCTGTTCCTGGTCGTCGGATTCCTGGGAGCCTATACGACGTTCTCGACCTTTGAGTACGAGACGGGCGCCCTCCTCAATGACAGCGAGTACTTCTACGCCTCTTTGAACGTTATTTTGAGCGTTGTCATCGGCTTCATTGCGCTCAAGATTGGAGAGACCCTCGCTAAGATTGTCTAGCTTGCTAGGTGGCATGCTGAAAGGAGCGTACCGTGGTCAAGAGCGGACCGGCAAAGAAACTCACGATCTATCTGGACGAATCGGACAAGGTCCATGGCAAACCTCTGTACGAGGTCATTCTCGATATTCTCTACAAGCGGAAGATAGCGGGAGCGAGCGTTTTTCGCGGCATCGAGGGCTACGGAAGTGACGGCGTGTTCCACACGGCCAAGATCCTCGAGCTGTCCACGACCCTGCCCGTCAAGATCGAGGTCGTCGACTCGGAGAAGCGGATCGACGAGGTCCTGATGGAGATCACACCCATGGTACATAGAGGGCTGATCGAAGTGAGCGATACGACGGTCATCAAGTGCTGCGGCGGGGGAAAATGAGCAGTTAGATTTGAGATTTGAGATGTAAGATCATGGGTTCAGATTTTTCCAATCGCCCTTTCGACAAGCTGAAGAAGAGGCTCGCAGTGGCGAACAGAACATCCCTTCCTCCCTCCCCGCCAATTGCGACGCCTGCCAGCGAAGACGACCTTTTTTCCGATGCCATGCGCGATGTTCAGGAGATCCGCGCGTTCCGCGTGCTCCCCTGTGTGAAGGCCCCGAAACATGCGGCGCCCATCCGGGAACCGAGCGACCCTGATACCAATGCTCTCGCCATCCTCGTCCAAATCTCAAAGGGCAGCCGTCCCATCAACCTTTCGGACACCCAGGAGTACGTTGAATGGACCAACCCGCGCGTCCGCGAGGGGTTGACCGGCGAGCTGCATACGGGAAGGTTCTCGGTTCAGGCCATGCTCGATCTGCACGGGTACACAGCTGCGGCGGTTAACGACGAGATCGATGCCTTCTTGGGGGAAGCCTTCCGGCGCGGCTGGCGCTGCGTCAAGATCATACACGGGCGCGGGCTTCGCTCCGTGAAAGGTCCGGTGTTGAAGGATGCCGTGATCCGGCGGTTGCTCGGCCAGTACCGGAAACGGGTCCAAGCCTTTGTCTCGGCCCGTCAGTGCGACGGAGGGCTGGGGGCGATGTACGTGCTGCTCGGGCGCTGATTAAATAGATGACCTTCTTACCTGGTCGACAAGACCAAGGTCCTTCCTGAACTGCAAAGGATTTGTCTGTCTATAGACAAGCTTCACCAACTCCCGTGACGCCTTCAGACGTCTGTCTCCTCAAGGTTTCTTGCTGCGTCTTTTCTCTCTTGTGTCGAATCTTGAGTGCTGAATATTGAATCAGTCTTACTCCTTCCATCCGTGGTTCCCGATGAGCGGGACGAAGACACAGGGGATGTTTGTCTCGCGGACCAGTCCACCTGCTGTCTTCACGAGCTTTACCAGGTACTGCGTATACCGCTCGCCTACAGGGATGACCAGCCGGCCCCCTTCTTTCAGCTGTTCCACGAGCGGCTGAGGCACGTCCGGCGACGCGGCGGTCACCATGATTGCATCGAACGGGCCCATGTCTTTCCATCCATAGGTCCCGTCAAAGACCTTCATGGCCACGTTCCGGTACCCCAACCGGTCAAGGGCTGCACGCGCCTTCTCCGCCAGCGACCTGACCCGCTCGACGGTGAATACCTTCTCCGAAATCTCTGCGAGGATCGCCGCCTGGTAACCCGACCCGGTCCCGATCTCGAGCACCCGCTCTGTCCCCGTGAGCCCCATCATCTCCGTCATCACCGCGACAATATAGGGCTGGGAAATGGTCTGGCCCTCTCCGATGGGCATTGCGTGGTCGCCATACGCCCGGTCCCGGAGTACCTCGGGCAGAAACTCGTGGCGAGGGACCTTCCGCATGGCGTCGAGCACGCGGGAATCTTTCACCCCGCGCTCTACGATCTGCTCGTCCACCATGCGGTTCCGTTCCTTTTCGTAATCGATCACCTAGGATTCCTCGTGCAGGGCAGGATGCTGAAAGACCAGTTTTTCTGCTGAACGCAACCGGTCAAATGCTGCATAATCGGTGAGGTCAAGGTGCAGCGGTGTGATCGAGACCTTCTTCCGGTCGATGGCGTCGAAGTCCGTTCCTTCCCCGTGTTCCCATTCCGGTTCCCCGCCGCCGATCCAGTAGTACTTCTTGCCCCGCGGGTCCACCCGTTCCACGGTCATCTGGTGATAGATACGTTTCCCGAGCCGCGTAACGGCCGTCCCGCTGATCTCCGTCATGGGGAGGTTCGGCACATTCACGTTCAGGAGCGTCCCCTCCGTCTCTCCGTCAGTAAGGACCATGCGGGCAACCTGCAGGGCAACTTCCGCTGCCTCGGCGAAACGGAAGTTCTCTCTCCCGGCGCAGGAGACAGCAACGGACGGGATGCCAAGAATACGCGCCTCGATGGCGCCGGCAACGGTCCCGGAATAGGTCACGTCATCCCCCATGTTCGGCCCCTTGTTGATGCCCGAGACGACGAGCCGTGGAACCTCCTTGAGGAGGCCCTTGACGGCGATGTTCACGCAGTCCGTGGGCGTGCCGTTCACGCTGTACATGCCTTCATTCAGCCGTTCGATCAGAAGCGGACGGTGAAGGGTCATGGAATGGCCCGCCGCGCTCCGCTCCCGGTCAGGCGCCACGATGGCGACCTCATCAAGTTCTCTCAGACGTTTTGCAAGGATCTGGATACCCGGCGAGAAAACGCCGTCGTCATTGGTCACGAGGATCATGGAACGTCCCTTCAGTACCGTAGTGGCAGGGTCTGTGCCCTAGAAGTATGCTCAGGAAGACCGTTGAGCTCTGCAATCTTTTTATCACGACGCATGCGCAAATGCAAGCGTCCGCCTTTTGCAGCACATAACTAAAACAGTGAAGCTCCCCCGGCAACCGGGGGAGCTTCTTCAAGGACGCAGGAGATACGTCGGCACAGGGCCTTGGGGCTAACGCTCCATGAGCGGACAGATGTCCGTCTTAAGGCAATCATTGCTTGTAGGAAATCATC
>JBAIYC010000357.1:0-2447 GCA_037916085.1 Nitrospirota bacterium
AGAGCATAAGACCGGTCACCCCGTTACCAGTGTTCCTGTCCCTCACCCGGATCGTGAACGATGTCTTGCCCATTTGTGCAGGCATCATGCCAGGGATGTATTCCACCCGGTAGCTGTCCGTCAGGGCGACTTGGCCGAAGGGGAGGGCGCCGATCAGCGTGGGATCGAGGCCGGTCAGGTTATGGACCGTGTCGGTCAACATTGTCACAAGCGCGCATGCGAACTTGTTCTGGATATCCCCAGGCAGCGTTGTGGAGCCCACGGACACCACGCTCGATCCGTTCAATGTGCCGTCATCGGCAAGATCGTCCGCGATGGCATCCAGGAGGTCGAACTGCTTGTCGGCGCCCTGGCCCAGGTCCTTCGTCATCTGGCTGAACGTCATCGCCCGGAGCGCGGCAAGCCGCTGTGCCGTCGTGGATGCTACCGACAGAGGTGCATTTCGCGGCTCCAGCGACGTGTCAGGAACATATCCGAACGCGGCAGAGAACGCTCCCTGGGCTTGAGCGAGCGTCTTGCCGTTGTTCACCGCAAGGTCCGCAATGATCGTTGAAGAAGGATCAAGGCTCACCGTCGCGCCGTCGTGCAAGCCGCCGGCGGCGATGTAGGCATTCAGTTTCTTTGCAGCCGTTGCCGTACCCGTGGCCTCGTCATCGAAGGTGCCCGAGGACGAAGAGAACAACAGGTCCTTTGCCAGTGCGTCAGCTGGAAGCGTGATCACATAGGTGCCGTCAGTTGCCGTGCTGACCGGGCCTGCTACCGTCATGGTGCCGCTGGAGTTCAGCACCACGACCGACGCACCCGAGACCGGAGCGGCGTACACGGAGCCGGAGATGGTCGCCGTCGCAGGTGATGAGGAACCGCCCGATCCGCCGCCGCAGGAGGAAAGGAACAAAAAAGACGTGCAGAAGAGCAGGGACGTAAAGAGAAAGCGTGGAGATTTCATGGCATTCGGGCCTCCGTAAGTTGGTCGATGATGGTCAAAACAGCTCTAGAACGATAGGTCACTCCTGATACGACCTTGTAGAGAAGATGCCGGGGACGGCCGTGGCGATCGCGGTAACGCCGACTCCGATGAGCACCTTCCGGCGCATGAGGTCGGGATGCATGGTGTCGTTGATATCCACTCTGATCCTCCTGATTTCGGGATCCGCGAAGGCGCGGACGCCCGGATGGTGAAAGAATGGCCCCGCTTCGGGAACCGCTGGAGATACATCCTTGGGAGGAACAGTTCTCAGAAGCGGAGCCGAACGTGTGGGAAACACGCCTTCCGGCCGCGCGCGGTCGAGTGAGCTACGCGCATGCGCGACAAAGACGGGGACACCCGTTTCAGCTCATGTCGGGGAAAGCTAGAGAGAACAGCGCGGGATCAGGCCTGAGGCGGACGTTCGTCCTGATAGGAGAGCAAGAGTTGTCGAACGACGCAGGATGCAGGTGGAACAACAGCACTTGCTGTGAGGGAAACATGCTGACAGGGCCGCTCGCTGATGAACGGCATATCACCGTGAGAGAAGAGGACAGGGGCTGCGCTGTGGCATACATCAAGCTCACCGATGGTCGGCTGGAGCCCCGCTGCTGTCATCAGTGGCAGGGATGGCGGCACGACGATCCCGATCACGACGGCAAGAAGAACGATGACGGCGTTCCATCGGAGCATGGCATGACTATAGGATTTCTGATCGGTACTGTCAACGTAAAGTTCAAATTTGACATTTTCCTTTGCGGCTTGCGGAGCGGACACGGCTTCTAGAGTGAATTCGTTCACGAAACGGAGTCATCGCACGCCGCTAGTTGCTCAATTATATGGGGAAATTGGAAAGTTCGCAGTTGACACCTTCGGACAAATACTGTACTTTTACTCATGACCGGCATCATTCTCGCCGGTGGCGAAAGCCAGCGGATGGGAACCGACAAAGCATTTCTGAAGGTTGATGGCAGGCCACTGATCGAACGGGTCCTGCAGGTGTTCCTGTCGCAGTTCGAGCAGACCATCCTCGTAACGAACACGCCCGAACGGTATGAGGGATTCCGGGTCCGCGTGGTGAAGGATGTCGTCGACGTGAAGGGGCCCCTTACCGGAATATACTCAGGCCTGCTCCACGCGGGTTCTGACCACTGCTTCGTGGCGGCCTGTGACATGCCGTTCCTCAATCCGCGGCTGATATCGTACTTGAAGGAAATCGCCGGCGATTTCGACGTGGTCGTTCCCATGGTGAAGGGATACCCGGAGCCGCTTCATGCCGTCTATCACCGGCGCGTCCTGCCGGTTATCCGCGAACACCTCGAACGCGGCGACGGGAGGATATCCGGTCTCTACGAGCGGGTCCGCGTCCGATACCTTTCTGAAACGGAAATAACCCATTTCGACCCGCGGATGCGGTCGTTCGTGAATCTTAACACGCCAGCAGAGTACAAGGAGGCACTATGTTCGGACTCGGAATGCCGGA
>JBAIYC010000358.1:0-2423 GCA_037916085.1 Nitrospirota bacterium
TGCCCTGCATGAAGTCGTCGAAGGGGGCCGGGGTCACGAGCGTGCGCTCGAACGCGCCGATGGCCCTGGCGAAATTATCTGCGGTCACGGGGTCCTTATCACCCGGAAAGGCCTCCTTGAACATGCCCACGTAACCTTTCATTCCTTTGAGGACCTTTTCCACGGACTCATAGTTCGCCATGCCGAAGGAAGGCGGCCCGACAAGGGCCTGCTTTGCCTGGTCCTCGACGCTCGTCCTGTTGCCGATCCAGTGCTCGGAGATCTGCGAGGCAGCGTTAAAAATGGTCGGGGCGTTGCGCGGATTTTCCTTGCAGTGATTGCCCAGTGCCTTTCGAAGGTCGTCCGTGGCGTACAGACCCGGCTGATGGCACTTTGCGCAGCTCACCGTGCCGTCGACGGATATTCGGGTCTCCCAGAAAAGCGCTATCCCAAGCTTTACCTTCTCGGGAGTGATGGGATTGTCCGGGGACGGCATCGTGGCAGGAAGCGGACCGAAGATCGCTTTGGCCCTGTTCATCAGATCGGCATCCGGCTCGGCTGCATTCGATAGAGATGCCGCGAGTAGGAAGAATGCACCGAGGAACAGCAGAATACGAAGAATCGGAAAGGATTTCTTCGTGGTTGATCTTGAGATATACATGGTCATCCTCCTTCAGTATGAAACTGCAAGAGCAATTATTGCCAAGAGAACAACGCAGGGAGCAGAATATTTCATAAACGAAAAAACGCGGTCCACGCTTTGCAAATATTTTTAAATATAGCTCATGAATTCGAGATTGCAAGCTCTCATTTTTTTTCATAACGATGGAGAGAAGAACAAACGTGGCGCCGAACCCGGGAACGATTGAAGAAGGGGGCGGGTCGAAGGGAGGTGGCCGTATGTTGGTATTAACTTACCCTTCTGTCCAGACTGCGGTATTGGATCGCTTCGGATATGTGATGGGAGAGAATCTTGCTGCTGCCCTCGAGGTCCGCAATCGTGCGGGACACTTTCAAGATGCGGTTGTAGGCGCGGGCCGAAAGTCCGAGCTTGTTCATGGCCCGCTCCATCAGGTTCTGCGAGTCCTCGTCGATCCTGCAGTATTTCCGGATGTGCCGCGGCTTCATCTGGGCGTTGGCGTAGATCCCCTCGGACTTGAACCGCTCCTGCTGGACCTGCCGAGCCTGTGTTACACGTTCACGGATGGACGATGATGCCTCAGCCGCCGCATCCGAAGCGATTTCATTGAATTTGATGGCCGGGACCTCGATGTGGATGTCGATGCGGTCCATGAGCGGGCCAGACACGCGGGACCGGTAGGACTGGATCTGGTGGGGCGTGCATGTGCACTGGTGCAGCGGGTCGCCGTGGAAGCCGCACTTGCAGGGATTCATGGCCGCAACGAGCATCATGGATGCCGGATAGGTAAGCGACGTGACGGCCCGGGAGATCGTCACCTGACCGTCCTCGAGCGGCTGGCGGAGGGCTTCCAGCACGTTGCGCTTGAACTCGGGAAGCTCGTCCAAAAAGAGCACGCCATTATGCGACAGACTCACCTCTCCGGGCTTGGGCACCTGACCTCCCCCGATGAGACCGGCATCGGATATGGTATGATGGGGCGAGCGGAATGGGCGCGTCGCGATGAGCGGCTGGCCCTGCCGGAGGAGCCCCATGATGCTGTGAATTTTCGTCGTCTCGATCGACTCATCAAAGCTCATCTGGGGTAGGACCGAGGGAAGCCGGCGCGCGAGCATGGTCTTGCCCGATCCGGGCGGACCGATCATAATGATGTTGTGGCCGCCCGATGCTGCAACCTCGATGGCCCGCTTGGCATGCTCCTGACCTTTGACCTCGGTGAAATCCTCATGATAGGAGGAATAGGTCTCGAAGGTTGTCTGTAGGTTGATCGTAACGTGCTCCATGGGAGCGGCGCCGGTGAAGAACTCCACGACCTGCGGGAGGGTGCGCATGCCGAAAATCTTTACTGACTCGACGACCGCCGCCTCCTGTGCATTGTCGGCCGGGATCACCATGCCGCGGTAGCCCGCCTTTTTGGCAAGGACCGCCATGGAGAGGGCGCCCCGTACCGGCTTGACGCGGCCGTCGAGCGAGAGCTCGCCCACGACAAGATACCCGCTCACCATCTCCTGGGTGAGAATTCCTTCGGCGATGAGCATCCCGATGGCGATGGGGAGGTCGAAGGCGGAACCTTCCTTTTTGATATCGGCGGGTGCAAGATTAACAACGACCTGCTTGAGGGGAAAATCGAACCCGGTGTTCTTGAGGGCTGCGCGGACGCGCTCCTTGCTCTCTTTTACGGCCGCGTCGGGGAGCCCCACGGTTGCGAAGAAGGGAAGCCCCCTGCTCGCGACATCAACCTCGACTTCGACGGGATAGGCGTCGATGCCGAGCACTGCCGAGCTGATGACCTTGGAGAGCATGG
>JBAIYC010000359.1:0-1841 GCA_037916085.1 Nitrospirota bacterium
TGGTCCGCATTGATCGTCGCTGCAGTCGTGGTCTGGTCCATCGGACCGTTCCTGTGGCAGACGCTGACGAGCCTCAAGCCGGACGGCGAACTCACGAGACTGCCGCCCCTCCTGCCTGTGCACCCGACGCTCGTTCATTACGAGGCAGTCTTTACGGAAACGACTTTTTTACGGATCATCGTCAACAGCGCGGTCGTCGCCGCCTCAAGCACGCTGCTCTCGATCGGCATGGGCGCACCGGCTGCGTTCGGCCTTGCGAAGCTTCGTATCCGTTTCAAGAGTTTGATTCTTCTCTTCGTCCTCTCGGCGTCCATGTTTCCGCCCATAGCGACCGTCAGTCCGCTCTACCTTATCATCCGTGCGCTCGGGCTCCGCGACACCTGGGGAGCGCTCATCGTGACATACACGAGCTTCTCCCTTCCGCTGTCGGTCTGGGTCCTGACCCATTTTTTCCGCGGGGTCCCCGACGAACTGTACAAGGCGTCCCGCGTCGACGGATGCAGCCCCTTCGAGTCGTTCGTCAGGATCATGCTGCCTCTGGCGGCGCCGGGCATATTCACGGCAGCCGTTCTCGTGTTCATTTTTTCCTGGAATGAATTCCTCTTTGCCCTTACCTTCACGGCAACGCCGAATTCACGGACGATCCCGGCGGCGATCGCGCTCTTTCCCGGTTTGCACGAAGTGCCCTGGGGAGACATCGCGGCAGCGTCCGTAATCGCCACCCTCCCGCTCGTCATACTCGTTCTCTTGTTCCAGCGCTGGATCGTCGAGGGGTTGACCGCGGGAGCGGTGAAAGGATAAGAAGTAGTTCAAAGGACAGAGGACAAAGGTATGACCAGGATCCGGCTTGAAAATATCACGAAAACATTCGATTCGGTAACCGTCATCGAAGGGCTCACCATCACGATTGAGGACGGCGAGTTCTTCACCTTCGTGGGGCCGAGCGGCTGCGGCAAGTCTACGATCCTGAACATGATCGCCGGGCTCGAAGCGCCCACCGACGGCCTGATCTTTTTCGATGAACGGATGGTCAACGGGCGCTCTCCGAAGGAGCGTGACGTGGCCATGGTGTTCCAGAGTTACGCCCTCTATCCCCACATGACGGTCCGCGGCAACATCGCCTTTCCGCTGGTGATGCGAAAAGAGCGGAAAGAGATTATTGAGGCAGAGGTCTTCCGTGTAGCGGGTCTTCTCGGGCTCGGCGATCTCCTCGAAAAGAAACCGAAGGAGCTGTCCGGAGGCCAGCGGCAGCGCGTGGCCCTCGGTAGGGCAATTGTACGGAAGCCGAAAGTGTTCCTGATGGACGAGCCGCTCTCGAACCTGGACGCGCGGCTTCGGATTGACATGCGCGCGGAACTGAAGAAGCTGCACCATGCGCTGGGAATCACGACCGTGTACGTAACCCATGACCAGTCCGAGGCCATGGGTCTCTCGGACAGGATCGCGGTGTTGAACAAGGGCCAAGTCCAGCAATGCGAGGTGCCTCGAACGGTCTACCGCAATCCGGCGAACACCTTTGTCGCCGGATTCATCGGAAGCCCGGCCATGAACCTCATTCCCGCCGAAGTCCAGGGCCGCGAACCGCTTCGCGTCCGCTTCCTTGGCGTCGTCGTAACCACTGAGGCGGCGCACGCCCCCGCGCTGCAAGAGATCATTGCCGGAGTCAGGCCCGGGGACATTCGCGTGACAAGCCAAAAGAGCGAAGGAGCCGCAGAGGGCATGGTGTCGGTCGTCGAACCGGCGGGTCCGCTTCAGTGGGTGGATGTGACCGTAGCCGGGAGGGCCGTAAAAGGATTCGCCGGTCCTGAAGAGGAGTTGCGGCCCGGGTCGAGGGCCTTCGT
>JBAIYC010000360.1:0-3085 GCA_037916085.1 Nitrospirota bacterium
GAATCTTTCTGCACAAGTTCTCTGTTCAGTTCCCTGATCAAACATGCCCGCGGCGTTCCCTGTCCGCAGGGAAGCATGGCCCTTCTCTTCTCGGCGTATTATTTTCTTGACAATTTTCCGGGGCCTATGGTAAAGTTCCATGCTTTTTGGCTTTTTGACCGTGCGAGGCAGGAAGAAGGGCAGCATCGCCATGCAGCAGCTCAGACACCCCATGTTCCCCACTGACATGCCTACCCCGGGCATAGGTCCCGTCCCGTCGGGACTCTAATTTCTTCTGACAGCAGAAAGTCCCTTCGGGATCAATCAGATCTTACACGATCATTTACCGAGAACTGAGCGGGAGGATACTTCCATGCAGAAAAAATATCTTTTGGCGCCCGGACCGACGCCGGTCCCGCCCGAGGCGCTACTGGCCATGGCCATGCCCATCATTCATCACCGCGCGCCGGACTTCATCCCGGTGCTCGATGCGGCAAAGAAGGGTCTCCAGTGGCTCTACCAGACGAAGAACGACGTGCTCATCATCTGCTCCACCGGAACGGGCGGGATGGTGGGCTCGGTGAACAATTTCCTGAACCCCGGCGACGACGTGCTGGTGGTGAACGGAGGCAAATTCGGCGAACGCTGGACGAAGATCTGCCAGGCCTACGGCATGAAGGTCGAGGAGATCGTCGTTGAGTGGGGCTTTGCCGCAAAGCCCGAGGCGGTCGAGGCTGCGCTCAAGAAGAATCCGAAGATCAAGGCCGTCTTCATCCAGGCCAACGAGACCTCCACGGGCGTATACCACGACATCAAGTCGATCGCCTCGGTGGTCAAGAAGACCGATGCGCTCTTCGTCGTCGACGCCATCAGCGCCCTGGTTGCACACGACATCAGGACCGACGAGTGGGGCATCGACGTGATGATTGGCGGCTCCCAGAAGGGCGTCATGCTGCCCCCGGGCCTCGCCTTCGTGTCCGTGTCCGACAAGGCCTGGAAGATGGCCGACACGGCCAAGACGCCGAAGTTCTACTTCAACTTCAAGAAAGAGCGCGAGAACCTCGCGAAGAACCAGACCAACTTCACCTCGGCGGTGACGCTCATCATCGGGCTGAACGAGTGCATCAAGATGCTCCAGGCGGAGGGCCTCGACAAGGTCTTTGCCCGCCATGAGCGCCTTGCCAGGGCGACCCGCGCGGCGGCGGCGGCCCTGGACCTCAAGCTCTTCCCGAAGGAATCCCCGTCGAACGCGCTTACGGCCATCGAGGCGCCGGCAGGCGTGGACGGCCAGGCGATCTACAAGGACTTGCGCGTGAAGTACGGCATCACTGGTGCCGGCGGCCAGGATAAGCTGAAGGGAAAGATCTTCCGCATCGCTCACTTGGGATATGCCGACACCTTCGACGTGATCACGGCCGTTGCCGGCATCGAGATGGTGCTCAAGGGCCTCGGTCACCCGGTGAAACTGGGTTCCGGCGTTGCAGCAGCGCAAGAGATCCTGATGAAGTAATCGTTGGAACCACGGGTTCGGGTCCGGCTGCACCGGAGACGCGGGTAAAGGCAGGACGAGGCGTCGATAGAGGTTCGGGCCTGACCGTGTGCATCCGTGGTTATATAAGTTCTTGGGAGGTTTCATGAAGGTCCTGATCAGCGACAACCTCTCGCCCCGCGGGGTCGAGATCCTGAAGAAGGCCGGGTTGGAGGTGGACGCCCGGAGCAAGACAACGCCCGAAGAGATCGAGAAGATGATCGGCGACTATGACGCGCTTATCATCCGGTCTGCCACCAAGGTGACGGCAGGTCTGCTCGGGAAGGCCCAGAAGCTCAAGGTCGTGGGACGTGCGGGAAGCGGCCTGGACAACGTCGACGTCCCGGCGGCTACCAAGAAAGGCGTAGTGGTGATGAACACGCCGGGCGGCAACACAGTGACAACCGCTGAGCACACCATCGGTATGATCTTTGCCTGCGCCCGCATGATTCCCCAGGCCTATGCGTCGCTCAAGGCGGGGAAGTGGGAGAAGAAGAAGTTCGAGGGGGTGGAGCTCTTCGACAAGACGCTGGGCGTCGTGGGCCTCGGCGCCATCGGCGGCGTGGTGGCGAGCCGCTGCTCCGCCATGGGCATGAAGATCCTGGCCTTCGATCCCTTCATCTCCGCCGAGAAGGCGAAGTCCCTTGGCATCGAGCTGGCCGACCTCGAGACGATCTGGAAGCGCGCCGATTTCATCACGCTCCACACGCCCAAGACCAAAGAGACGACGAACCTCGTCAACAAGGCCACCATCGCCAAGATGAAGGATGGCGTGCGAATCATCAACTGTGCCCGGGGCGGTATCGTGAACGAAGGGGACCTCTACGAGGCCCTGAAGAGCGGCAAAGTCGCGGCGGCGGCCTTTGACGTCTTCGAGAAGGAGCCGCCGGAGAACCATCCGCTGCTCACCCTGGACAACTTCATCGCCACGCCGCACCTGGGGGCCTCCACGCGCGAGGCCCAGGAGAACGTGGCGACTGCCGTGGCCGAGCAGATCGTGGACTACCTTGTCGCCGGGACAGTGCGCAACGCTGTGAACGTCCCGTCGGTGCCCGCTGACCAGCTGCCCACGCTCTCGCCGTACATCAACCTGGCGGAGCGCATGGGCCTCTTCATCGGCCAGCTCGCCGAGGGCGGCCTGACCCGCATCACGGTCGAATACAGCGGCGAGGCAGCCGGGCTCAAGCAGGACCCCATCACGCTGGCGGCGCTCAAAGGCGTGCTGACGCCGACGCTCCAGGAGAACGTGAACTACGTCAACGCTCCGCTCATCGCCAAGGACCGGGGCATCGAGGTGAAGGTCTCCACGTCCCGCGACACGACGGAGTACACGAGCCTCATCACGCTTCGTCTGCAGACGGGAACAAGGGAGACGTCGGCGGCTGGAACCCTGAACAGCAAGAAGGAGCCCCGAATCATCCAGGTCGACGCCTTCCCCATGGAGGCGGTGCCCGCGGGCGACATGCTCGTGCTCATGAACAACGACAAGCCCGGCGTGATCGGCGGCCTCGGCACCCTGCTGGGCCAGAACGGCATCAATATCTCGCGCATGCAGTTCGGCCGCGAGAGCCAGGGCGG
>JBAIYC010000361.1:0-9605 GCA_037916085.1 Nitrospirota bacterium
CTGCAGGCGGAAGCGTGGCTGCGAGATGGCCGATGATGTTCCTGTCGCGCACCATGCGAAACGAGGGGAGGAAGTTGAGGTCATAGATCCAGGCCAGCTGGAGCAGCTTGAAGTCGTTCAGCGTCCGCAGCTGGGAGAGACGAATCATGTGCCGCTGTTCCAGGGCAGGGAGGACCTCCGGCGAGTAGCCCGCTCCTTCCGGCAACCCGAGCCCTGCGGCGGTCGGGCGGTCGGTTTCGGGCAGGGACAGCAGCTCGATGAAGATGCGCCAGATGTCGAGCTTATCGGCGTCGCGGATGATGCAGCTGTGCATCAGCGTGCGCTGGGCGAGCCCGCGGGGAAGGGTGAAGACGTTGTGCAGGGTCACGGCGTGGACGATCAGGTCCCGGTCCTGCTTGGGCAGCCCGTGAAACGCCTGACTGTCCAGGAGGACCTTGGCGCCGAGCACTGCGTGGTTCTTCGACAGGCTGTCCCGGAAGGTCCGGTAGTCCCGGTACTGGGGGAAACGGCCTACATCGTGCAGGAGCCCGATTGTGCCGGCAAGCGCCGTCTCCCGGCGGTTCAGGCCGAGGCCGTCCGCGATCAGCAGCGCGTTCTCGCAGACCGCGTACGTGTGGTTCTCCTTCAAGAGGTAGTTCTGCCGGTCCTCCTCGCTCTGCGGCGAAAAGTTCCTGCAGTAGGCGCCGAACCACTCACGGTAGCATGAGACGATGTCGAGTTCCCCCATCGGACGACATTTGTACCACATTCTCGTGCCGGTCTGCAAGCTACAGGGAGGCTGCAGCGACCGGGGGAGGGCATTGACATTATCGTGCGCCTCATATAAAGTTACGCCGTGGGTGCACTCATGGAAAAAGACCAAGGCGCGGGCATCGGCAAGCGTGTCCTTCGTCGCTATGAGGAGAACATTGTTGCCCACTCGCTTTTCTTCGGCGCGGCTGCCTGGGTCGCGGCCGCCGCTATTGATTCACTGCTCTTCACCCGCGAGAGTTTTTGGAGCGCCTTGATCCTCCGGCTCACCCCCCACGAGGTCTATTTCCGGCTCATCCTGATGGCGGTCATCACCGGATTCGGTGTGCTCACGTCGCGCACGCTCGTGCGGCGGTATGCTGCCGAAAAGGAGCTTCGTACCGCGCTCGCCCACCTTGAGGACGAAAAGGCAAAGTCTCAGGCCATCATCGCAGCGATTCCCGACGGCATCAGTATCCTTGACCGGGAATTCCGCGTCGTTTACCAGAACGAGATCCATCGAGCCATGGTCGGGGACTGGCTGGGAAAGGCCTGCTACGAAGCCTATGGATGCCGCAACTCGCGCTGTCTCGGATGCCCCGTGGAGCTTGCCTTCCGGGATGGACGGACGCATGTACTGGAGAAGAGCCGCCTGACGGAAAGGGGGACAACCCATCTCGAGATCAACGCTGCTCCGCTCAGGAATGCGAAGGGCGAGATCGTCGCTGGAATCGAAGCGGTGCGGGATATCACGGAGCGCAAGCGCGTCGAGGAGGAACTGACCAAGCACCGTGAGCGGCTCGAAGACCTGGTGGAGGACCGGACCGCGGAGCTGACGAGCATCAACAGCCGTCTACAGCAGGAGATCCGGGAACGGCAGCGCATGGAGTCGGAATTCTCGCGGGTGCAGAAGCTCGAGTCCCTCGGGCTTCTGGCAGGCGGCATCGCTCATGATTTCAACAACCTCCTGGGCGCCATCATGGGGAACGTCTCGCTGGCCATGCTCGACGTGGACCCCGCGCACCCCGCCTATGCGCAGCTTGTGAATGCGGAGAAAGCGTCGCTCCGGGCGCAAGACCTGACCCGGCAACTGCTCACCTTCTCCCGCGGCGGCGCTCCGGTGAAGTGGCCGGTCTCGCTCGCCGCGGTCCTCTCCGAGGCCGCCGGCTTCTCCCTTCGAGGCTCAAGGGTCATGCACGAGCTCGATTTCCCGGAGGACCTGTGGGCGGTCAACGCCGACGAGGGACAGATGATGCAGGTGTTCAACAACGTGCTAATCAACGCGGACCAGGCCATGCCCGCCGGCGGGGTGATCAGGATCGCGGGCAGAAACGTTAAGGTGGGTGTGGACGAGGTCCCGCCGCTGGCCGCGGGGGGGTATGTTCGGATTTCGGTCCAGGACGAGGGAATAGGGATCCCCCGGGAGCACCTGCCCCGCATCTTCGACCCCTACTTCACGACCAAGCAGAAGGGAAGCGGCCTAGGTCTTGCGGCGAGCTTTTCCATCATCCGTAGGCACAACGGGCACATGACCGTGGAATCCGAACCTGGCCGGGGCGCAACGTTCCATATCTATGTGCCCGCGACCTATGCAGTCGTATCGGAGGCGGCGACGAAAGAGACGATCATCATGGGGAGCGGCCGCGTGCTGGTCATGGACGATGAGGAGGACATGCGAAAGACGACGGGCGACATGCTTGCCCGCATGGGCTATACCGTCGATTTTGCGGAGAACGGCGTCGATGCTCTACGCCTGTACGAGGCGGCCGGCGAAGCAGGGCGTCCTTTTGATGCCGTGATCATGGATCTCACGGTCGCGGGCGGCATGGGCGGCAAGGAAGCTATGCAGCGCCTTCTCGAGAGGGACCACTCGGCCCGGGGGATCGTTTCGAGCGGCTATTCCCAGGACCCCGTGATGGCAGATTACCGGGCTTACGGGTTCGTCGACGTAGTGACCAAGCCCTATCGGCTGAGGGAGCTCTCCGAAGTAATGGCGCGCGTGATCAAGGGTGGACAATAGAGGAAAAGCGCCTGGTACAGCGAAACGACGCGACTGCCGGACGTTCCGGATCCGTCGGCTGCCTCACAACTGCCTGCCAGAGGCCGGGCGACGAAGGGCGGGAAACATGTTCATACGGAGGCTGGAGGACTGCGAGGAGTTCACTGCCGGCGACAACTGCCGTTTGCGGGAGATTTTGCACCCCGGCAAGGCGGATCTGGCGAGTCGCTACAGCCTCGCCCACGCGGTGGTAGCGCCCGGCCAGACGACCTGGCTCCATGCGCTCAGGACATCGGAGGTCTACTATATCCTCACGGGAGAGGGATCAATGCACATCGACGGGGAGCAGGCGCCGGTCGGGCCAGGCGATACGGTCTACATACCGCCTCATGCAAAACAGCAGATCACCAATACGGGCGCTATGGACCTCCGCTTCCTGTGCATCGTAGACCCTGCTTGGCGCGCCGAGGATGAAGAGGTCTGGTGAACCCGCGCGGCACCCATCCTTAGGAAGACTGCTTCCGCATCTTCTTCTCTTCATACATGAGTCCATCGGCAGTCGAGAGGAACCGGTCGAGCGATACGGGGTGCTCGGGGTCATAGCGCTGGACGCCGATGCTGAGCGAGAGCTGGTAGGTCCGGGCGACCTGCGCGTTCCGCGAACGGACCGCACGGTCGAGTCGTTCCCGGATCGCCACATCATCGAGCGCGGCGGCATCCTCCATCATGAGAACTGCGAACTCGTCGCCGCCCAGCCGGGCGATGATGTCCGACTCACGGAACACTTCGCGGAGAAGCGCCGCAGCCTCCACGAGGGCTTGGTCTCCGACCCGGTGGCCGAGCGTGTCGTTGATGCTCTTGAGGCCGTCCAGGTCGCCGTAGAACAACAGGATGCCCCGCCTCGACCGGTTTGCGATCTTGATCTGCTGCTGCGCAAGCGCGAAAAAGCCGCGGCGGTTCAGGAGTCCCGTGAGATCATCGGTGGTGGACATGGAATGCAGCGTCTCCTCGAGCATCTTGCGGTCGTGGATATCATAGCAGGAGCTCAGGTAGCCCGATGCGTTCCCTCCCATGTCTGCGAAGGGAGTCCCGAATTCCATGATCCAGCGGAAGTCGCCCGTGGAGCGGCGGAGCCGGTATTCCGTGGTGAACGGGACCCGGCTCTGCACGGCATCGCGCAGGGAGGCCAGGACCCGTTCCCGTTCGTCGGGATGGAAGCCCTGGGTCCATCCGTCTCCCAGTTCGTGCTCCATCTTTCTGCCGGTGAAGGAGAGCCATGCCCGGTTGAAGTAATCACACTTGCCGTCCGAATCGGAGAGGCGTATCGGATTAGGCAACTCGTTCAGGAGCAGCCGGTAGAACTCCCGTGAACGGATGACTGCTTCCTCGGCGCGCTTCCGCTCGGTAATATCCTCGACCATCGCGACGATATATTGAACCTCGGCACGCCTGTCCCGGATCGGCGATACACTGATGAGGCCCCACAGAACCGTGCCATCCTTTCGCACGCAGCGCTCCGCAAGGCGGACGGAGTCGCGCTTTCCCTCCCGCAGGTCCTGAAAGAGGCTTGTCTGACCTGCGCGGTCGTCGGGATGGAGGCAGGATGCGAAGGACCTACCCCGCAGTTCCCCGTTCCCGCATCCCAGCATGGCCTCCAGCGAGCGATTGTTCTCGACTACTTGTCCCGCAGGATCCAGGAACGCGATGCCGATGGGCGCGCTCTGAAAAAGCCCACGGAACCGGGCCTCGGACCGCCAGAGGGTTTCTTCGATGTTTCTTCGCTGCGAGACTTCACGGAACGTACACTGGATGAACCTGCCCGCTTCGCCGTGATGGACGGAGCAGGTCATCTCAATGCTCATCCGGCCGCCATCGCTTTTGACGAGCGGGAGTTCGTCATAGTAGATGCGATCGCGGGTCTGGAGTTCGCGGAAGGCCACGAGTCCCGCGTCGGTTGCCGAAAGGGGCGTGATCTCCCAAAAGGGTTTGCCGATGAGCTGCTGGGGCGTGAGGCCCGTGAGCGTCGTAAAGGAGGGGTTCACTTCCTCCACGCGGCCGGTGGAGCCATTCAAAAGGATGATGCCGTCCTTGGCCGACTCGAAAATGGATTCACAGCGGTCCGCACGCGCCTGCAGGGAACTATTTTCAGCGTCCCGCCGCGCCGCGGTGCGCTCGAGCGATGCTATCCGCCTTGCGGCCTGAGCAAGGTCGGCCAGCAGATCGGCTTTGGTCCTCCTCGGATTTCTCTTCGCCCCGTCAGTCGACACAATGTCTAGTGTAGCAGAGGAAGGGGAACATTACAAAAGGAATGTGCGAAAGACGCACGAAGGAAAACAGAGAGTCCAGCGCGGGTGAAGATTATTCTTGACAAGGGGCCCCGAATCTGGGAAGATAGCTTTGAAGTTCGGAAGTCTTTGTCGTCCACGAGCCGCAAAGATGTCCTTTGCGGCTTTTTTTGTGACGCGCCTTTCCGCTGCTTCAATTCTGATGGAAGGAGGTTCCGCACATGGCAAAAGGAACCGTGAAGTGGTTCAATGACGCCAAGGGTTTTGGCTTCATTGCGAGCGAGGACGGCGCAGACGTGTTCGTTCACTTTTCTGCGATCCAGGACAGCGGCTTCAAGTCTCTGGCCGAGGGTCAGCAGGTGTCGTTCGATGTCGAGAACAGCCCGAAGGGCCCCAAGGCAGCGAACGTCGTGAAGATCTAAGACGCACACCGCACAATCGACCGGCAGGTCCCTCGGGACCTGCCCTTTTTTTTGCCCCTGCGGAACAAAATAGCGCTTTTTCGCCCGCGCCGACTATGCTATACTCGCGGCCATGAGCAGGGACACGGAGATCCTTCCCCTGGACCGGCTTCTTGCGCGGCAGGCCGAGCAGCTTCCCCGCAGGACCTTCGTAAAGTTCGAAGGCAGACGATATACCTTCCAAGATATGGACCGGCTCGCGTCGGGCTTTGCGGCGTTTCTCGCCGGCAAGGGGCTCACACGAGGCGAGCGGGTCGCCATCCTGGGTTGCAACCGGCATGAGTATATTGCAGCCTACTTCGGCATCATCCGCGCAGGCGGCGTCGTCCTTCCAATCAATAACCTCTTGACCCACGAGGAGATCGATTTCATCCTTACCGACGCGGGAGTCCGGACGGTCTTCTTCGATGACGAATGCGCCAGCGCTGTCGGCAAACTCCAGACCCGGGAAGCCTATCGCTTCTTCCCGCTGACCGATGTGGTAAGCTCGGCGGGCACGGACCGGCCGGCGGTCGCACCCGCGTCGCACAGCGCCGAGGATGTCTGCACGATCCTCTATACCTCGGGCACGACGGGAAGACCGAAAGGCGCGCTGCTCTCCCACCGGAACCTCCTTACCAACGCAATGGCTGCGACGGAGGTCATCCATGTTTCCCGGAAGGACCGGTTCGTCGTCTTCCTGCCACTCTTTCATTCCTTCACCTACACGGTGTGTGTAATCCTTCCGCTCCTCCAAGGCTCTATGATCTCGCTCCTCCCGGGCGTGCGGCCATTCCAGCGCGTCGTGAAGAGCCTCATCGTCGACCGCATCACGCTCTTTGTTGCCATCCCGACGATCTACAAGATCCTAGCTGAGAAGGACTTGCCTTTCTTCGTAAAGCTCCTGCTTCGGCTCCGCCTCTGCATTTCCGGCGCAGCACCCCTTCCGCCGAAAGTGGTTCGCGAGTTCGAAGCGGCGTTCAAGGTCCCGCTCCGCGAGGGCTACGGCCTGACCGAAGCATCGCCGGTGGTCTCAATCAATCCCGTGGCATCTTCCCGGAACATGCCGGGGACTGTGGGGCTACCGCTTCCGGGCATCAGCGTGAAGATTGTGGACGATTCAGGCACCGAGCTTCCGCACGACACACCTGGAGAGCTTCTGGTCCGGGGCCCGAGCGTCATGCAGGGATACCTGAACCGTCCTGAAGACACGGCAAAGACGATCGTGAACGGATGGCTCCATACCGGCGATATCGCCGCCATCACTCTGTCTGGCCACATCAGGATCATCGACCGCAAGAAGGACCTCATCATCGTGGACGGGCTCAACGTCTATCCCTACGAGGTCGAGGAAGTGCTGTATCGCCATCCGGCCGTGCAGGACTGCTCCATGATCGGCGTTCCCCACGAGCACGAAGAAGGCAAGGAGCTGGGTATCATGTATGTTGTGCTGAAGGAAGGGGCGAACACATCCGCCAGGGAACTCCGCGACTACCTGTCCGGGCACGTGGCACACTATAAGATCCCGCGTCGCTTTATCTTCACTCCCGAGCTTCCGCGCACCGCGACCGGAAAGATCATGAAGAAGGAGCTCCGTAACTGGTACCATGAGAAGGAAATGAAGAAGCCCTGATGGTCAACGTTGCGAACAGACCCACCGAACGGCGGAAGGGCGAAGGGCCTTTCCGCCGTCTTCTTTTCCACGGGCGACCGAACGAGGGACGGTAGAAACAGCCTGGGACGCGTATCTCGGCCTCGCGCACATTTTTCGTTTCCGGGACCGAGAGCGTCGTCACTGGGGAAGAAAGCAGCGTAGAGGACGGCGGCGTCACGACTTTCGCGCTCGAAGCGCTTCACGATCTGACCGTCGGTGCGGTAGGAACGCTTCAGCTGCTTGATCGCAACCGGGCGGTCGAGGGGCTTCTGGACGGCCTTGTAGATGTGGCCATGCCGCCGGAGACGAGCGTCCTCGAGCTGTTGTTCCTCGAGCTCCAAAACCTTCACAACCATAGCGGTGATGCTGCCCGAACGGCCGGCCTCGTTCGCGTCATCGATCAGCCGCCACACCGCCCTTTCCGGCGCCGATGCTGCGAGCGTCCGGACGTCCCCCATATCCGACAAACTGTCGCTGCACGGGAGGTACACGTCCTTGCGTATCGCTATTGAAAGGCAAGTTGAATTGTGCTACCGTATGCCCTCCATCCCTGCGACTTGGAATCCCTGCTCTGCGGGAGGAAGCAGCGGTCGTCGGGGGTGCATCATGAGAGGGGGCTTCGGCTCCTCGGGGAGGGGCTCCACTGGATATCGTTCTTGCCACGCGGAACAAGAAGAAGGTTGAAGAGATAAGGCGGATAACCGCCGGGCTGCCCATTAGGGTTCTGTCACTCGACGACTTTCCCGGTTGCCCCGAGACCGTGGAGGACCGAGATACCTTTGAAGGGAATGCGAGCAAGAAGGCACTCGAGGTGGCCCGGTTCACGGGTAAGCCTGCCCTCTCTGACGATTCCGGCCTAGAAGTCGACGCCTTGGGAGGGAAGCCGGGCGTTCTGTCGGCACGCTATGCGCCTGACGCCGAGGGCGGCAATGATCCCAGAAACTTTGAGAAGTTATTGAGAGACCTGGGGGACCTCCCCGTCTCAGGGAGAACTGCGAGGTTTGTCTGCTGCATAGCTTTTGCGCTTCCCGAGGGCAGGATTAGCACTTTTTTCGGCTGCGCAGAAGGACGCATAACGACGGAACCACGGGGTAGGGAGGGATTCGGGTATGATCCGGTTTTTCTTCCCGAGGGATTTGATCGCACATTTGCGGAAATGACGCCTGAAGAGAAGGACCGGCTCAGTCATCGTGGCAAAGCCATTGAAAAACTGTCGCAATTTCTTCTCGCGTTTTCAAAGCATAAAGAAAACTAATATTCAAATTATTATTTTTAACTTGCAAAAAAGGCCCGTTTCAACGATAGTACTGCCTGCGCCAAAATAAGCTCGCGCGGGGTACGCCCTTCTTCCGTTCCCCTTCTGCAACTAGCTAGCACAACTACCTGACGGAGGTCCACATCATAATGGCGATACGCGTTGTTCTGCTTGGTGCTCCGGGCGCCGGCAAAGGCACCCAGGCAAAGATGCTGATCGACCGGTTCAAGATCCCGCAGATCTCCACGGGCGACATCCTGCGAAAGGCCGTGGCCGACGGCACGCCGTTGGGCAAGGAAGCGAAGGTCATCATGGAATCGGGTGGCCTCGTCTCCGACAAGATCGTGCTCGGACTTGTGGAGGAGCGGATCAAGCAGCCGGACTGCAAGAACGGCTTCATCCTCGACGGGTTCCCGCGGAACACCGCTCAGGCCGAGGCGCTCGACAAGCTGCTGGCCGGCATGAACATGCCGCTTACCATCGCCCTCACCGTTGATGTTGAAAAAAGCGAGCTCATGAAGCGGCTGACGGGCCGGCGCACCTGCAAGTCCTGCCAGCAGATGTACAACATCTATTTCACCCCGCCGAAGAAGGAAGGCGTCTGCGACAAGTGCGGCGGTGCCCTGTTTCAGCGCGATGACGACAAGGAAGAGACCATCAAGAAGCGCCTTGATGTCTATGACACGCAGACGGCTCCGCTTATCAGCTACTACAATAAGAAAGGCATCATGAAGACGGTCCTGGGCGTCGGCTCCATCAACGATATTTTCAAGAAGGTCGTGGCCGTGCTTGAGGGAAAGTAGGCAACGGAACCGAAGGTTCTGATCCGATTTTCATAATCTCACAAGGAGGAACGCAGTATGGCACTGGTGAAACCGCACGGCAAGAAGAAGAAGCTCATGCCCCTTCTTCTCTCCGGCGCAGCGCTGGCGAAAGAGCTCAAGAAGGCAAAGAACCTCAAGCAGCTCAAGATCTCGTCGCGTGAGACGTCGGACCTCGTCATGATGGGTATCGGCGCATTCACGCCGCTGACCGGATTCATGGGCAAGAAGGATTGGAAGGGCGTTTGTGCGAAGTACAAGATGGCGGACGGTACGTTCTGGCCGATCCCGATCACGCTCTCCTGCTCGCCCGAGTTCGGGAACTCCCTCAAGAAGAACGAGGAGATCACGCTCGTGGACGAGGAGTCCGGCGAGATCATGGCCACCATGAAGGTGACCGAGAAGTACCTCATGTCCAAGGC
>JBAIYC010000362.1:0-2469 GCA_037916085.1 Nitrospirota bacterium
GGCCCCCTCAAGATGCTCGCCTTCGGCAATGCCGTGAACGTCACCGTCGGCCTTCCCATCATCAGGACCTCGGTCGATCACGGGACCGCCTATGACATCGCCGGCAAGGGCTGCGCCGATCCGGCAAGCCTGCGCGAGGCGATCCTCCTGGCGGCCCGCATGGCGGCGAACCGCAGCGCACGCCAGGAGCAGCGCTGATCGGCCGGCACGAGCATGGTCCTGCTGACCGCCTTCTGAGACGCGCAGCTCTATCACAGGCAAACTTTGGGTCTTCTCCAACTGAATGGGTGAGATAGCAGCATAGTTATACTTTTTCCACCTTTCTTGCTTGCCCGAAGAAAGGTGGCCCAAAGAAGGGCACCCGGCGAAAATCCTTCACGGCAGGCTCGGTCGTCCTCGGTACATTTCGGAAACTCGCCCTCGGGCTCAGACAGTCCGAAATGTTTAACCCTCGTCCTTGGTCGCCCGCCTGGATTTTCGCATGGGGTTCACCCCCAAACCCGCACGTCTCTGGATCGGCCCTACACCCACATCCGGGTGCGTGCTAAATTTCTGGAGCCCCCGTCAAGGCCGAAGGCCGAGTTTTCGCGGGAAAGCGGACGTGGCCTTAAACGGGTCAGAAATTTCATTCAGGCCGCGAAAGGGATGTGCAAAAAGAATAGCACGCACTTTATCCTTGAAAAGCTGTCTATTCACCCACTCAATTAAGGAAAAGAGCCCAAACTCTTTTGCCACGGATCCAGACGGCGAAGGTCTGATCAAAGCCGGACCAGCTCAACGTGACTGCCGGTTCTCCTTCCGCGTCCATCCGTTGTTAACAACCTTGTTCTTTTCTTCATCAGTAAGGGGGAGTCAGAGCGTATGGAAGACCTTGCAAAGTCCGACACCTGGAGGGTGTTCCGCATCATGGCGGAACTGGTCGAGGGATTCGAGGCTCTGAACGGCATCGGGCCCGCCGTGACCGTCTTCGGAAGCGCCCGCCTCAAGCCGGGATCGGAATACTATGACAAGTGCGAGAAGGTGGCAGACAGGCTCGCCCGGAGCGGCTTTACCGTCATTTCCGGCGGCGGCCCCGGCATCATGGAAGCGGCGAACAAAGGCGCCCGGAACGGCAACGGCACTTCTGTTGGCCTGAACATCGCCCTCCCGATGGAACAGCACGCGAACACGTATCAGGACATCCGGGTGGAATTCCGATACTTCTTCGTGCGCAAGCTCATGTTCGTCAAGTACGCCGTCGGCTACGTCATCTTCCCGGGCGGCTTCGGGACAATGGACGAGCTCTTCGAAGCGCTGACCCTGATCCAGACAAAGAAGATCAGGAGCTTTCCGGTCATTCTCGTCGGGAGGCGGTACTGGCAGGGAATGGTGGATTGGATGCGGCAGAGCGTGCTCGACATGGGGAACATCGACGCCCAGGACCTGCAGCTCTTCCATGTGGTCGACGAGCCAGATGAGGTCTGCGAGATCATCGCGAAACGCTACAAGGACCGGACCGCGGCATTCCCCACGGACCGGCGGGCCGCGGAGCGGCGCGGCGTCTAGCCGTCACGGGGCCTTCGTTCCGTTCCTGTCTCCGCCCCTGCCGCGGGCCTTGCGGCTGCGGCGGAGCTGAGCCAGCCGCATTCTGCGGAACCACGTTTCGATGTTCTCCCGGTAGACCATGACAAGCAGGACAACGGCGATCCCGATGCCGATCACCGAGAAGAAAGCTCCGTAGCGCTCATCGCGGAAGAAGGTCCCGCCGACGGTGAGCAGTACGGTCCCGAGCAGCCTGCCGCCCGTCGAAACGACCAGGAACGACACCTGCCCCATGTGTCCCAGGCCGAGGAGATAGCAGAGGAAATCCTTGGGGAAGCCGGGGACCAGGAACATGAGGAACGCAAGGAACAGCCCCTTGTGCTTCATCACGTAGTCGTATTTCCGTATGATCTCGGCGCTCACCAGACGCTCAACGATATGCCGCCCCAGGAGCCGTGCGATCAGGAACGCGCTCCAGGAACCAATCGTCAGTCCGATCGTTGAATAGACGACCCCCCAGACGCTCCCGAAGAGATACCCTCCCACGAAACCCGTCACCTCGCCGGGGATCGGCGCGGCGACCACCTGGAGCGCCTGCATCCCGATAAAGATGATCGCGGCGTACGCCCGGTGATCATGGATGAACCTGAGCATCCGGTGCCGGTCGAGGAAGAGGTCAACGATACCGTAGGAATACAGGAGATAGGTCCCGCCGGCAAGCAGGGCGATGATCAGCAGGATCTGGAGGATGGATTGCCGGTCAAGTTTGATCATCGGGTACGAGCGAGCTCCGGTTCGGCTTACTTCCTGAACAGGTCGTCGAGGGCAGCTCGCGCCTTCCCGGCCTTGTCGTCCGCCGCTGCGGCACGGTCGGCGAAGACGAAGAAGTCGCAGAAGTTCGCCTTGTCCTTCTCGCGCACCAGGTCGGCCTGCGGCTCGCGGCACTGC
>JBAIYC010000363.1:0-2556 GCA_037916085.1 Nitrospirota bacterium
GCTCCGATGAAGTAGCCGATGTAGGTGAGGATGGTGACCCAGATGCCCGCGCCGGCGAGGGTGTAGAGCGAGAACTTCCAGTGGTTCATGGCGGCGAGGCCCGCGGGAAGCGAGATGAGATGACGCACCACGGGAAGAAGTCTGCCGATGAAGGTCGATATCTCGCCGTGGTTCCTGAAATACTCCTCCACCTTGGCAAACTTCTCCTCGGTGATCCAGACATATTTCCCGTACTTGAGCACCAGCGGCCTGCCCAGATAATGGGCCGCAAAGTAATTCGCGTAGGCGCCCACGAGGCTTCCCAGGGTCCCTGTAAGGATGGCCACCCAGATATGCATCTGGCCCTGCTGGGCGAGGTACCCGGCAGGTGGCATGATCAGTTCGCTCGGGATGGGGATGACCGAGCTTTCCATGGCCATGAGCAGGAAGATCCCGGGATAGCCCATCGCCCCGATGGTATTCACCAGCCATGTGATCAGTTCATGCATGATGGCTCCTTCAATTATTCTTCGTCAATGATCCCGATGTTCCGGAGCATCCGGTCGTCCTCGCGCCAGTCCTTCTTCACCTTCACCCAGAGCTGCAGATAGACCTTCACGCCCAGGAGTTTCTCCGCATCAATCCGCGCCCGGGTGCCGATCTCCTTGAGGAGCGCGCCGTTCCTGCCGATCACGATCCCCTTCTGTGACTCCCGGTCCACGTAGATCGTCGCGTGGATACGCGTCAGTTCCGGCTCCTCCTTCATCTGTTCGATGACGACCGCCGATGAATAGGGAATCTCGTCCTTGGTGAGTTCGAAGACCTTCTCCCGGACGAGCTCGGCGACGACGAACCGTTCCGGCTGGTCCGTCAGCTGGTCATCGGGAAAGTATCGCGGCCCGGCGTGGAGACGTTTCACGATCGTCTCCACGAGGCTTCCCAGATCGCCATGAAGCGCCGAGACCGGGATGATCTCGGCAAAAGGATAGAGGCCGCTGTACTCCGCAATGAGTGGCAGCAGCCGTGACTTCTCGACCAGGTCCACCTTGTTGATGAGAAGGAAGACAGGGGTCTTCACCCCGGCCAAGGAATCGATGATGAACCGGTCGCCGCCGCCGGGCTTGTCCGTTGCCTCAACGAGCATCAGGATCACGTCCACCTCGTTGTAGGTCCCGAGGGCGGCCTTCACCATCAGTTCGTTCATCTTATGGATGGGCTTGTGAATTCCCGGCGTGTCGATGAAGACGAGTTGCGCCTTTGGCGTCGTCACGATGCCGCGGATGCGGTTCCGTGTGGTCTGGGGCTTGTCGGAGATGATCGAGATCTTCTCGCCCAGGAGGCAGTTCAAGAGTGTGGACTTGCCCACGTTCGGACGGCCGATGATGGCGATGAAGCCGGATTTGAAATCCTTCTTTTCTGACATGGGCGTAGAATACCCGAAACAACACCGTCACGCAAGCGGTATCACCTGAAAATCAGGCAGATTTGGATTGACACCCACGGGCGAGACCAGTATTATCATCCTACTGCGGACGGCCGGTGCAAAAGAACGTCAAGTTCGCCTCTCGCAAAGCTCTCCAAGGACGCCAAGAAAACAAAGAGGAAGATCGCCAGACGTTCGTTCAAGGTTCTCTGCCTTCCTTTGCGACCTTTGCGCCTTTGCGAGAAAACAAACCTGGCCTTTGACTTTGCATTTCTCCGCCTGACAGGATCTTGACGTACTACGAGGCTTTCATCCTTCATCCCATCCTATGACGACCGAGCCGAACATCGCCGAGACCCGCGAAAAGATCCTCAAGCTGAAAGAACGGCTGAACGCCGTCATCCTTGCCCACAACTACCAGCGGCCCGAGGTGCAGGACGTCGCTGACATCACCGGCGACTCGCTGGAGCTTTCCCGCGCGGCGGCGAAGACGGATTACCGGGTCATCGTGTTCTGCGGCGTCCATTTCATGGCCGAGAGCGCATCCATCCTCTCGCCCGACAAGACCGTGCTCCTTCCCGAGATGGAGGCGGGCTGTCCCATGGCCGATATGGTCACGGTGAACGGGCCGCGCAAGACGAAACGCGAGCTCTTCCAGGAGCTCTACGGCATCACCTTCCAGTTCCCCGACGAGTACACGCTCCGCGATATCAAGCGGGAGCACCCCGGCGTCCCAGTCGTCGCCTACGTGAACACGTCGGCCGCAGTCAAGGCGGAGAGCGACATCTGCTGCACCTCGTCGAACGTCGTGAAGGTCGTGGAGTCGCTGAAGGAGGACACGATCATCTGCATTCCCGACAGGAACCTCTCGGCATTCGCGGCCAAAAGGACGAAGAAGAAGATCATCGCCTGGGACGGGTTCTGCAACGTCCACCATGTCCAGCTCTCCCTCGATGACGTAAAGCGCCAACGGGCCGAGCATCCAAAGGCCCTCTTCGTGGCCCATCCCGAGTGCCCGCCGGAGGTCCAGGATATGGCCGACCACATCACGAGCACCTCAGGCATGCTTCGGTTCTGCAAGGAATCCCCCAACAAGGAATTCATTATCGGCACCGAGGAAGGCATTCTCCACAGGCTCAAGAAGGACAGCCCGG
>JBAIYC010000364.1:0-3433 GCA_037916085.1 Nitrospirota bacterium
AGGATGTTGGTCGCAATGCTCCCGGCCACGAAGAGCCCGATACTGAAGAGCGTAGCCCACAGAAGCGATCCGGTCAGAGCCTGGACAAGTTCCATGAACACCCCCCTACCATACACGGCACGATCGAAGACACGGGATCCGGCGATCAGCTGATAGGTTCGATCATTATAGCACAGTTCCGGACGCCTGCGCGGGCCCTCACCGAACGCCCAGGAGCCGTCCGATCTCCGCCCGCAGTTCGGTGATCCCCTGCCCGCTCCTGGCCGATGTAAGGAGCACCGGACGGTCCAGACCGAGCTTTGCCGTGACCTCGCGCTGGGCGTTCATCATCTCCTGCCGCTTCATCTTGTCCACCTTGGTCAGGACAAGGATGGCCGGCACGTCGTAGTGACGTAGCCACTCGATCAGCCTCGCGTCGCGTTCATCAGGCTCCCGCCGTATGTCGAGCAGCACAACGACTCCACGGACCTGCGGTGCGTCCCGCAGATAGCTCTCGATGAGCGGGGCCCAGGCATCCACGACTTCCCGCGGCGCCTTTGCATAGCCATAGCCGGGGAGGTCGGCGCAATAGAACTCGCCGTTGATGAGGAAGAAATTGATGAGCTGGGTCTTGCCCGGCGTTGCGCTGGTCTTCACGAGGTTCTTCCGGTTGAGGAGCGCGTTGATGAGCGACGACTTGCCGACGTTCGAGCGTCCGGCAAAGGCCACCTGTGGCCGTTTGTCGGCCGGGAACTGGCGGGGTCCCGCGGCGCTGGTCACGAATTCGGCGGAAAGGATCTTCATGGGAGTAGTGATTGAATAATTCGGCGATTGAGGGATCAGCGTAAAAAAAAGAGATTGAAGTTACCTCTTCAATCTCTTCATCACTGAATCACTGAACGACCGTTTCTAAGCTATCTTCTCATAGATCAGGAGAGGGTCCGCCCCGTCGTTGATCACCTCGGCGTTGATGAGACATTCCTTGATACCAGCCTGGGAAGGCACATCATACATCACGTCAAGCATCACGTCCTCGAGGATGGCGCGGAGCCCCCGGGCGCCGGTCTTCCGCAGGATGGCCTTCCGGGCGATCGCCGTGAGCGCGTCGTCGCTGAAGCGCAGCTTGCATCCTTCCAGCCCAAGCAGCTTCTGGTACTGTTTGACGAGGGCGTTCTTGGGGCGCGTCAGGATGTCGATCAGGGCGTGTTCACTCAGCTCTTCGAGGGTCGCCACGACGGGCATGCGGCCCACGAACTCGGGGATGAGACCGTACTTCAGGAGGTCCTGGGGCTGGAGGTTCGCCAGGGTCTCGCTGAACTTCTTCTCATGCTTGCTCTGGATGTCGGCACCGAAGCCCATGCTCTTCTTGCCGACGCGGTGCTCGATGATGCCGTCCAGGCCCACGAAGGCCCCGCCGCAGACGAAGAGGATGTTCGACGTGTCCACCTGGATGAACTCCTGATGGGGATGTTTCCGTCCTCCCTGGGGCGGTACCGCGGCCACCGTGCCTTCGATGAGCTTGAGGAGCGCCTGCTGTACGCCCTCGCCCGAGACGTCCCGCGTGATCGACGGATTCTCGGACTTGCGGCTGATCTTGTCGATCTCATCGATGTACACGATGCCGCGCTGGGCGCGCTCCACGTCGTAGTTCGCGTTCTGGAGGAGCTTGAGGATGATGTTCTCCACGTCCTCGCCGACATAGCCCGCCTCGGTAAGCGTCGTTGCGTCGGCGATGGTGAAGGGAACATCAAGAATGCGCGCCAGCGTCTGGGCGAGCAGGGTTTTGCCCGTGCCTGTCGGACCGATGAGGAGGATATTGCTCTTCTGAAGCTCTACCTCGTCGCCGATCTCCTGTTTGACGCCAATGCGCTTGTAGTGGTTGTGAACGGCCACAGACAGGATCTTCTTGGCGCGGTCCTGGCCGATGACGTACTCGTCGAGGATGCGCTTGATCTCCGCCGGTTTGGGCAGGCGCTCGGCCTTCGCCTCCTTCGTCTCCTCCCACTCCTCGGCGATGATCTCGTTGCAGAGGTCCACGCACTCGTTGCAGATGAACACCGACGGACCTGCGATGAGCTTCTTCACCTCATCCTGGCCCTTACCGCAGAACGAGCACTTGAGAGGCGTCGTATGGTCCTTCTTCTCCGTCATATCGTTACTTCTCCTTCGCGGACCGAGGCTGTTTCTTGGTGATCACCTCGTCCACAATGCCGTAATTCTTTGCGTCCTCGCCGGACATGAAGAAATCGCGGTCCGTGTCCGTCTGGATCTTCTCGATCGGCTGGCCGGTGTGGTTCGCCAGGATGCGGTTCAGGGTCTCCTTGAGCTTCAGGATCTCCCGGGCATGGATTTCGATGTCGGTAGCCTGGCCCTGGAACCCTCCCATGGGCTGGTGGATCATGATGCGCGCATGGGGCAAGGAAAAGCGCTTGCCCTTCGTCCCCGCGGCGAGCAGGAGCGCCCCCATGCTTGCCGCCTGCCCGATGCAGATGGTCGAGACCGGGCACTTGATGTAGTTCATGGTGTCGTAGATGGCCAGCCCCGACGTGACAACGCCTCCCGGTGAGTTGAGGTAGAGATAGATGTCCTTGTCAGGATCATCGGCCTCAAGGAACAGAAGCTGCGCGATCACCGTATTGGCGACGATATCGTCGATGGCCGTGCCAAGGAAGATGATGCGGTCCTTCAGGAGCCGCGAATAGATGTCGTAGGCGCGTTCGCCGCGGCTCGTCTGTTCGATCACCATGGGGATGAGGGACATTCCGGCTCTCCTGTGCGTGCGTTCAATCCCCTTGAGCATACAGGGGTAGAATCAATCTCCTCGGGACTATATTAAACCTTCTTCGCCTTTGAAAGCAAGTGGGACAGGGTCTTGTCGTGCAGCAAGTTCACGCGGAGGCTGTCCAGACCGCCTTCCTGGGACTCATAGTACTTCCTGACCTCTTCCAGCTTCTGCCCCGAACCCCGGGCAGCGGCTGCGAGGGCGGCGTTCACCTCGGCGTCGCCCACCTCGATCTTCTCCTTGTCCGCGATCACGTCCAGGATCAGGATGCCTTTGACGCGTCTCACCGCGAGATCACGGTTCGTGAGCCGGAACTTGGCGATGTCGAAGCTTTTGAGGTCCATCCCCTGCCTCGCCATACGCGTAGCCTGCGACCTTGCCATGGACATGAGCTCACGCTCCACCATGCCTTCCGGGACATCGAACGCATGAGCGTCGACCAGCTTGCCAAGCAGTTCTTCGCGCTGGCCCGACGCAAGTTCGTTCTTCTTCCGGATCTCGATATCCTCACGGATCCGGGTTCTCAGGTCATCAACGGTCTTGTGCTCCCCGAGGTCCTTCGCGAACTCATCGTTCAGTTCGGGCAGGACCTTCTTCTTCACCTCTTTCAGGGTTACGGTGAACTTGGCGTCCTTGCCTGCCAGCTCCTTGTTGTTGTAGTCTGCGGGGAAG
>JBAIYC010000365.1:0-3292 GCA_037916085.1 Nitrospirota bacterium
TCGAAGGATCTGCCTTCCCTGAGGAGCTGCTTCACGGCGCGCGCGAAGTACAGGCCGCTTGCCGAAGCCGGACCGGTGAAGTTCGGGAAGGGGATGTCAACGCCGAGACCGGTGGACGCGCCGCCCACGGCGAGGCCGTCCTCGACAAGAACGGGCCGCTCGCGCCAGCCGCCGCTCCGGATGATCTTCGTCCCGTAGGCGGAGAGTCTGCCGTCCTTCACGAGGTCGGAAAGATGGGGCAGGCCGCGCATCCATTCGAGCAGGCGGCTGTGGTCGCCGCGGAAGTTCTTCTTGAGATTCTCGAGCGGGACCACGTAGCCGAGCGAGAGGCTGTCCCGGTTCGTGTAGAGGAATCCGCCCACGTTCAGCTTCGCGGTCCTGCCGGCGATCGAGCCGTTCCTGACCAGGATCTCGAAGGCGGCGCCTTCTCCCTGCCCGAGGTCGAAGCGCCTCTCGATCTCCTCCTGAGGCAGGGACAGGACCGCCTTGACGCCCTGGAGGTAATGGGGCTCCGCGACCTTTTCCAGGTCCTCGGAGCGGACGAGATGGGAGGCGTCTCCCTCGGCAAGGAACACCACGCCGGCATAGAGCGGGCCGCGGTCCGTATTGACGCCGATGACCTGTCCTGCCTTGCGGATGAGCGACGTGACGGTGGTCTCGGTGATCAGCATGACCCCGCGCTGGCGGGCAAGCTCGGCGAAGTAGGGATCGTAGATCGGGCGGAGCACGGTGTAGCAGTGGCGGAAGGCGGCCGGGTCGGTGAGCGCGACGCCCACCTCGTCCATGCCGTTATGGACGAGCGTGCCGCGCCGCACCACTTGCCGCTCGAAGGGAGCGCTCTGCACTGCTGCGGGGCCGAAGCAGTCCGGCTCGGCGAGGTTCTCGGCAAAGTAGACGCAACCCGACCAGTTCTCTGCCCCCGCGTATGCGCCTGCTTCGACGAGCGCCACCGAGATGCCGCTTCCCGCCAGGGCGCCTGCGGCAGAAACGCCGGCAGGGCCCGCGCCGATGATGACGACGTCGAAGCGGTATGTCTTCATGAAGGGCTCCCCAGTGCTGAACGGCCGGTGATGTGCAAAACAACAGGAAGGCAATGAAAAAAGTCTGTAAAATTATTATAACAGAATGTACCTCGGCGAACCAGACCGCCTCTGTCCTCTCCCGCGAGGGGAGAGGAGGCAAGATGTTCCCTCCCTTTGAGCGGGAGGGTTTGGGATGGGATTCGTCGTACTATCTATAAAAGGAAGGGAGACTCCATGAAAGAATCGCGAAAGTTCGATCCCCGGAGCCTCAATCTCCTGAACGATCCCGAACGCCTCGGCTGGGAGAACCCGGATGTGATCTGGAAGGAACTGGGCCTTACCGACCCCCGCGTGCTCGTCGACATCGGCGCGGGCACGGGCTTCTTTGCCGTTCCTTTCGCGCGCAAGGGGCCACACATCACGGTCCACTCCTGCGACCTGCAGGATGAGATGCTCGGCTGGCTCCGGGACCATATTCCCGCGGACCTTCGCCGGCGGATCATCCCGGTGAAGATGGAAGAGCGCCGGGTGCCGCTTGCTGACGGCATCGCGGATCTCGTCTACATGATCAACCTGCATCATGAACTGGAAGACCGGGATGCGATCATGAAGGAATGCTTCCGGCTGCTAAAGAGCGGCGGGACGGTGATGGCGATCGACTGGAAGAAGGGCGAGACGCCGATGGGGCCGCCGCAGGAGATCCGGGCGACGGAAGAGGAGATCATCGCGGACCTCACGAAGGCCGGTTTCAAGGACACCGGGAGACATCCGGTGCTGCCGTATCATAATTTCGTGACGGGAAAGAAACCGTAAGTCCGAAGGTGAGAAGGCGCGAATTTGGGCATGCAGGACGGAAGCGGAAGAATAGGATGTCGCTGTAACGAGCGCATCAAGTATTGTGTCATTGCGAGGAGCGCAGCGACGAAGCAATCTCGTATCTACGACGAGATTGCCGCGCTCCCTTCGGTCGCTCGCAATGACGGCGTGGCAGAATTTCTCGCTTCTGTACTAACTTCTGAGTGTCCCATCATCGCGCCTCTGAAGCTCTTCCTCCAACCTTCCCATCCTGTAATAGAGAAGCATCTTCATGAACTCGCGCTGATGAACGGGGTCTCCCTTCATGCCGAAGAGATGGGTTTCGCAGGAGCAGTCTGAAGCGCCGAAGCCCGGCACGGTCCAGTCAGAGATGTCGCCGAGGGAACGGGCGAGCGAACATTCGAGGTCCACGCTCGCTCGGACGGGGATGGCGGCGTGGAACTCCGCATGCTCGCGAAGATAATCGATGTGCCAATGGTATTTCTTGGTGAGACGCCTGTGCCGCTCGATGCGCCTCGTCAGGTCCTTCATCGCCGAACCAACGTAGAGGTAGTATCCCTGCCGGAATCTTCCTTCTCCCAGGCCCCCGACCTCGATCTTCCTGTCCCGGGCAAGCCGGAGCACGATGATGTAGCAGCCGCGGTCGTGCGATTCCCGGTCCACCAGGTCCCAGGGGATGGTGAGGGGCCGAGCAAGTGGAACGCCAAAAGCAAAGGTTTTATCTCGCAGAGACGCAGAGCCCGCAGAGAACTGCCTTTCATTTTCACCTTTGCGTTCTTGGCGAACTTTGCGAGAGGATGCCTTGTCCTTGTCCTCTGGTTCTTCGTATTGCAGTGAAAGGTCCTTCTCCCATCCCACTGCGACAGCACGCACCATCACCCGGTTCCTTACATTATATAAAGCACGCGAGAACTCAAGGTCCGTGTGATGCTCGGGCATGAAGTAACGGGCATGGGGCCAGTGGATCACAAAGAGCACTGCAGCGCCGTATCCCTCGCCGGCAAGGTGGGCAAGCTCTTCAATATGTTTCGTTGCACGCGCCGAGACGGCATCGGGGAACATCGCGAGCGTGTTGTTCACCAGTGTACAGGACTTCACTTCGAGAAGTGTCTCTCTACCGTCCTGCCGGAGCAGAAAATCGAACCGGCTCCCGCCGACGGTGTGTTCCTGCCTCACGACCTCCGCGCCTTCGAGACCCGGGACGCGGTTATTTCGGAGAAGATGAGCTGCAACGGTGTTCGTGTGATGCGTGTGCAGCATGATCGGCATGCCGTCCCGCTCCACGGCCGCGGCAAGATACTTGAGCTTGCGTTCTGATGAAGGCGGGAGCTTGGTGAGGTAGATGGTCGTGCCGGGGAAGAGAAGTTCCCAGAGCCTGCCCGGATTCGGAAGGTAGGCGCTCACGGTCCTGCCGTCCAGACTGCAGCGGACCACGAAGCGGTTGGGACGGGAGA
>JBAIYC010000366.1:0-1743 GCA_037916085.1 Nitrospirota bacterium
CTTCGCGGTTCCGCGGCAGCGGATCCTTTCGGGGCGCGGCCGCCGAAGAAGTCAAGAAGGTCGAGATACCGCTCTGCATACTCCCTGGCTTCGGCCTCCGACAGGACAGCCTCGCCAAGGAGGTCCAGGCTGACGAAGGCGCCTTCCGCCTGGAGCTTCTCGACCGCAGGCAGCGCATCGGCAGGATCGGACCCCGCGATGAACTCCCTGGCAAGGGTGCGCACCGCAGTACGGATGAGCGGGGCACCGATGCGCGCGGGGACGGCGCGGGAGAACACCTCGGCGCTCTTCTGCAGGATCGACGGTGCAGGACCTGCTTCACTCAGATATTCCCTGAAGATCCGAAGGACAAGGTCATCCGACCCGAGGGCGGGCAGGACATCGATGAACCGGAGGAGCTGCGTACGAAAAAGCTCGTCCTGCATGGACCATTCGATGACGCTCTTGCGCCACCCACCGGATGCGAAGAAGGAAGGCCGTTCCTGGTTCAGGAACGAGTAGAGAGCTCCCGCGATCTCCCGGATCCGTGGTTCGACGCCGGCCATGGAGGGCGGCGCATCGGCCTCCCGAATGTTCTGCCGCATGTTCGCTCCTGAGCATAGTATACCTCAGGGCAGCTTCACCGTGCCCTTTCGTGCAGGAGCGCGCGCGGAAAGAAGATATTTTCCCCTTCTCCACAGCTCTTGTCACCTTTTCTTGCGCGCCCAAGAAATTCATAAGGCCGTTTCCGGGGACGTTCGGGCTCAGGTAGTAGAGACTTAGTTGACAGGAGGGATCCACGGGAATACCATCATAGTAGATATGGTAGGGGCCGGTGCAAGACGGGTAATGAGAATGCGAGCCGGCGAAAGGAGATTTCCCATGCTTAACTACATTCTTGTGAGACACAAAGTTAGGGATTTCACGAGCTGGAAGCGCGTCTTTGACGGACATCTTCCCAAGAGGATCGAGGCAGGCCTCACGGAGAAATGGATGTTTCGCGGGATCGGCGACACGAACGAGGTGATCGTGTTGTATGAAATCAAGGATATCGGCAGGGCAAGAAAGTTCGTCGAGTCAACGGACCTGCGGGACAAGATGGAAGAGGCGGGCGTGATCGACAAGCCGGATATCTACTTCCTCACCGAGGAAAAGGCCGTCGGATATGCCAAGGCGTCCGGTTTCTAGGACAGGAGACCGCTTGAAAGGTCGGGGAGCCCTCTCTCCGGCCTAGTTTTTTCTCTCCACATTCCCGTCCGCCTGCCTGCGACTGCTCTGTTTCCCGCCTATCCCAGGATTCCCTGTATGCCACGAACAAAAACTCCTTATCAATCTCTAATAAGGGAGAAGACCCTTAATTCTGAAGTCTGAAGTCTGAACTCTGAACTCCCCCCAGGGGTGACAGACCATCTTTTGTTATACTTTAATCAAAGGAGCTCGAACGGCGCACCGGAAGTGCGAAGGAGGTTCCCATGACCTACACCAACGCTGATCTGAAAGACAAGATTCTCGAGATGTACCCGGAGATCGGGGAGCACAAGGTAGCAGTGGACATGACCTTCGACGAGGGAAAGAACGCCTACCTCTTCACGTTCACGCGGGGCAAGGACATCCTGGCCACGCATCTGGAAAAGCATGATGCCGATGAATGCATGGACGGGATCAAGTGCGTCTACCTGGGGGTACAGGTCGCCCAGTTCATCAAGAACTTCGAGGAACGGGTCGAGTTCGGGAGGAAGGCAGCATAGGATAGGGTTGAGGAGC
>JBAIYC010000367.1:0-2640 GCA_037916085.1 Nitrospirota bacterium
TTTCCCGGCCTGTCTCATCGAAGATCGCGATGCTGCCGTTCCGGGACATGGCGACGTAGTCGCCTTCCTTGTTCTTCACCGTATTGAGGCTCTGGTACTTCACGATGCCACTGTTCTTCGTCTCCAGCACCGTCTGCTCAACGACCTTGCTCGCCGTACCGCCGATGTGGAACGTTCGCATCGTGAGCTGCGTGCCCGGCTCGCCGATGGACTGCGCTGCGATGATCCCGACGGCCTCTCCGATGTCCACGATTTTGCCGCGCGCGAGATCGCGGCCATAGCACATCCGGCAGACGCCCCTGCCGGCCTGGCAGGTGAGTACCGACCGGATCTTGACCTTGTCGAGTCCCGCCTCCTCGATCCGCTTCACAACGTCTTCGGTGATCTCGTTCTTGGCGGGAACGATGACGTCCTTGGTAAGCGGGTCCTTGATGTCCTCCGAGACCACGCGCCCCAGGATGCGCTCGGACATCGGCTCGATGATCTCACCGCCCTCCACCAGGGAGCCAACGATGATGCCGTCGGTAGTCCCGCAGTCGTCGATCGTGGTAATGACGTCCTGAGAGACATCGACGAGCCTGCGGGTAAGATACCCGGAGTTGGCCGTCTTGAGCGCCGTGTCGGCGAGACCCTTGCGGGCGCCATGGGTCGAGATGAAGTACTGCAGCACCGTGAGGCCCTCGCGGAAATTCGCGGTAATGGGCGTTTCGATGATCTCGCCCGACGGCTTCGCCATGAGGCCGCGCATGCCGGCGAGCTGCCGGATCTGTTGCGTGCTTCCGCGTGCTCCCGAGTCGGCCATCATGAAGATGTTGTTGAAGGACCTTGCTTCCTGGAGCTCCGCCTTCTTCACCACACCGTGTTCCACGGCCTCCATGCCGAGCTCGGCCATCATCTCGTCGGCGATCTTCTCGGTCACGTTGGCCCAGATATCGATTTCCTTGTTGTAGCGCTCGCCGTTGGTGATGAGGCCCTCGGTATATTGGTGATGAATCTCCATGACCTCTTTCTGGGCCTGCTCAATGAACCTTTGCTTCTTGCTCGGAACATGCATGTCAGAGATGCAGATGGACACACCGGAACGTGTCGCCGAGGTGAAACCGATCTCCTTCAGTTCATCAAGCAGGACCACGGTCCTGCGAAGGCCGAATTTCCTGTAGCACTCGTCGATGAGCTTGGCCAGTTCCTTCTTGGTCATCTCCTTGTTGATAAAGGAGAAGGGAATCCCCTCGGGAAGGACCTCGCTGAACAGGACCCGTCCGACGGTGGTTTCCTCAAGCTTGCCGTTGATGCGGCAACGCACGCGGGCGTGGATCTCCACCTCGCCCTGATCGAATGCGATCCTCACCTCATGGGGGCCGGTAAAGACCATCCCCATGCCTTTTGCGTTGGTCCGCGCTTTGGTGAGATAGTAGCAGCCCAGCACGATGTCCTGGGAAGGCACTGCGATCGGCCTGCCGTTCGCCGGCGAAAGAATGTTGTTCACCGACAGCATGAGCACCCGCGCCTCAAGCTGCGCCTCGACGGAAAGCGGGATGTGGACCGCCATCTGGTCGCCGTCGAAGTCCGCGTTGAAGGCCGCGCAAACGAGCGGATGGAGACGGATGGCCTTGCCCTCGACCAGCATCGGATCGAAGGCCTGGATGCCCAGCCGGTGGAGCGTAGGAGCGCGGTTCAAAAGCACCGGATGCTCCTGGATCACTTCTTCCAGAACGTCCCAGACCTCGGGTCGTTCGCGCTCGATCATCTTCTTGGCGCTCTTGATGGTCGTGGCATAGCCCTTCTCTTCGAGCTTGTTGAAGATGAACGGCTTGAAGAGCTCGAGGGCCATCTTCTTCGGCAGGCCACACTGATGGAGCGCCAGGTCCGGGCCGACGACGATGACGGAACGGCCCGAGTAGTCCACGCGCTTGCCGAGCAGATTCTGGCGGAACCGACCCTGCTTGCCCTTCAGCATATCGGAAAGCGACTTGAGCGGCCGCTTGTTCGGACCTCGCAGCACGCGACCGCGCCGGCCGTTGTCAAAGAGAGCGTCCACCGCTTCCTGCAGCATGCGCTTTTCGTTCCGGATGATGACCGAGGGGGCCTTCAGTTCTTCCAGCCGCCGCAGACGATTGTTTCGGTTGATTACGCGGCGATAGAGATCGTTCAAATCCGATGTGGCGAACCGGCCGCCCTCGAGAGGGACGAGAGGGCGAAGCTCCGGCGGAATAACCGGAACGACGTCCAGGATCATCCACTCGGGTTTGTTGCCCGACTTCCGGAACGATTCGATCACCTTGAGCCGCTTTGTGAGCTTCTTCTTCGTGGCCATGGATGTGGCCGTTTCGATCTTCGCTCGGATGTCCTCGGATTCTTTCTCGAGGTCCAGCGCCCGCAGCATCTCGCGAATTACCTCGGCACCCATGCCCGCCCGGAAACTGCCCGGCCCGTATTCGATCTGGGCCTTCCGGTACCGTTCCTCGGTCAGGAGTTCCTGGACCTTGAGCGGCGTAGTGCCGCCGTCGATCACGACAAAGGACTCGAAGTAGAGGATCTTCTCAAGCTGGCGGAGCGTCATGTCGAGGAGCGTACCGATCCGGCTCGGCAGGCCCTTCAGGAACCAGATGTGGGCCACGGGCGACGCCAGCTCGATGTGGC
>JBAIYC010000368.1:0-6188 GCA_037916085.1 Nitrospirota bacterium
ACATAGCCTGTACCAATGACTCCGATCTTCATGCAACTCCTCCTTTGTTATTACCGTGGCCGGGCAGAATAGTTCCGCTCGATCCATTTCCGGTACTCTCCGCTCCGTACGCTCTGGACCCAGGCGCTGTTCTGCAGATACCATCGGACTGTTGCGGCCAAGCCTTCTGCAAAATTGTGCCGCGGCTTCCATCCGAGCGCATGTTTGATCTTCTCGCAGTCAATCGCGTAGCGACGATCATGTCCCGGGCGGTCCGTTACCGGGGTGATCAGGTCCTCGTACCGGCCTTTCCCGCCCCTGCTCCTGAGCGCAGCGTTCTGTGCTGCAGGTGCAAGAGATTCCAGAGCAGAGCAGACCGCCCCGACCACTTCGATATTCTGTTTCTCGCACTCGCCTCCGATATTGTAGGTCTCCCCCGACCTGCCCCTCTGCAGGATCGTCCAGACGGCTTCACAGTGGTCTTCAACGTACAGCCAGTCGCGCACATTCTTGCCGTCGCCGTAGAGCGGCAGGTCCTTGCCTTCCAGTGCGTTCAGGACCATAAGGGGAATCAGCTTTTCCGGGAACTGGTAGGGTCCGTAGTTGTTCGAGCAGTTCGATACCGTCACCGGCAGACCGTACGTGTGATAGTATGCGCGCACCAGGTGGTCCGATGCCGCCTTTGACGCCGAATAGGGGCTTCGCGGGTCGTACGCCGTCGATTCGAGGAACTTTCCCGTTTCGCCAAGCGATCCGTACACCTCGTCGGTGCTGATGTGATGAAATCGCACGTCCATGCGACCGCTCCAGGCGCGGCGGGCCGCCTCGAGCAGCCGGAACGTCCCGCTGATGTTCGTTTCCACGAAGTCCGCTGGGCCGTGGATGGATCGGTCCACGTGGCTTTCTGCAGCAAAATGAACGATGATGGGCGGACGATGCTCTGCAAAGACGGCCTCGATCCGCGGGAAGTCACAAATGTCCCCCTGTTCGAACAAATACCGTGAGCCGCCGAACCTGGCATCGATGTCCGCGAGGCTTGCGAGGTTGCCGGCATAGGTGAGTTTGTCGAGGTTGACGACCGTTCCCGGAAAGTCTGTTTTCGTCAGCACATGGCGGATGAAGTTGGAGCCGATGAACCCCGCGCCGCCGGTAACGAGCATGACCGTTTCTCGCTCAATGCGCAGCGGAGACTCTTGACGCCTTTGATCGTTCATGAAAGGACATCCTTCCTCAGGAATTCCGAGACCGCTTCTTCCCAGGTCGCGATCTCGACGCCGAGCGCTCCGGCGATCGAGCTGTTGCTCATGGCCGAGAACTTCGGCCTCCGTGCCGGCAGTGAAAAACTTTCCAGTGACACCGGCCGGAGGAAACGCTCCTCTCCCCGGATTCGCAGGATGAGTTTCGCCCACTCATACCGGGAACAGTAGCCGCTGTTGGTCAGATGGAACAGTCCATGCAGGCCCTCGCCGAGAGCTCGCATCACCACGTCCACGACCGTCCCCGTCCAGGTCGGCACGGAGAACTCGTCGCAGGTCGCTCGGAGGGCTTGCCCGCTCCTGACGCGCTCCAGGAACTTGTGAATGAAATTCTGCCTGCCGGTCCCGAAAACCCAGCTCAGCCGAAGAACGAGCGCCCGTTCGCCCAGGATCTCGACGACGCTTCGTTCGCCTGCGAGCTTGCTTCTGCCGTACTCGTTGAGTGGCCCCGTGGCGTCGCCTTCGGCGTACAGCCCGTCCGCTTTTGCTCCGTCGAAGACATAGTCCGAGCTGAAATGCACCAGAAGCGATCCGTGTCGCCGGGCTGCTTCCGCGAGGTTCCGGGGGCCGATTGCGTTGACCCGAAAGGCGGCATCGCGTTCCTTCTCCGCCTGGTCCACCAGGTTGTAGGCGGCGCAGTTCAGGATCACGCCTGGCCGGACAGATGCGACGGTCCGTTCGACAGCGGCCCCATCCGTGATGTCGAGGTCTGTCTCACCCGGTGCCGTCACCGCCGCACCGGCGTGTTCGAGGCGCCGCAGGAACTCCGCGGCTAGCTGTCCCTTACTTCCTGTGACAAGATAGTTCATGGAGTGAAAACAAAATCATTGTCCGCATCCCGCAGTCGGGGATGAGTCTTGTCCTTGCCGGAAAGCTGAGGATCGGCCGTCTGCCAGCGGATCGCGATGTCCGGATCGTTCCAGATGATCCCGCGGTCATCGGCAGGCGAGTATTCATCCGTGCATTTGTACAGGACCTCCGTGTCATCGCGAAGCGTCAAGAATCCATGTGCGAAACCGGCCGGCACGTAGAGCATCTGCCGGTTCTCGCCGGAGAGCTCCCAGCCAACCCACTTCCCGTAGGTCGGAGATCCCTTCCGGATATCGACGGCCACATCGAAGATGGCTCCCTGGAGGCAACGAACGAGCTTGCCCTGTGCATGAGGGGCCTTCTGGTAATGGAGCCCCCGCAGTACGCCCTTCGCGGAACGGGAGTGGTTGTCCTGTACGAAATGTTCGTCAATTCCGGCACGCAGAAAATCGGAATGCTTGTAGAATTCCAGGAAGTACCCCCGTTCGTCGCCGAAGATCTGCGGCTCGACGAGGACCAACGCCGGTATCTCCAGCCGCGCAAACTTAAAAGGCATTGGGGGCTCCCTGCTCGGCGATCATGCGCAGATATTCGCCGTAGGCATTCTTGCTGTGGTCCCGGGCGGCCTTGAGAAGCTGCTCACGGCCGATATACCCCAGCCGGAACGCAATTTCCTCGATGCAGGCCATCTTGAGCCCCTGGCGGCGTTCTATGGTCGCGATGAATTCTCCGGCCTCCAGCAGGCTCTCATGGGTACCCGTATCGAGCCATGCGTAGCCGCGGCCCATCAGCTCGACGCGGAGCCGGCCCTGCTTCAAGTAGGCACTGTTCACGTCGGTGATCTCGAGTTCGCCGCGGTCCGAGGGACGGATCCCTTTTGCGATGCCAATAACATCATTGTCGTAGAAATAGAGGCCGGTCACGGCATAGTGCGACCTGGGCTGCTTCGGTTTCTCCTCTACAGACAGTACCCTGCCGTTCTGATCGAACTCCACGATGCCGTATCTCTCGGGGTCTTTCACATAGTAGCCGAAAACGGTGGCGCCGCCGGCGCTCGACACGTCCCGGACCGCCTTGGAAAGAAGCCCTACCAGTCCGTGCCCGTAAAAGATATTGTCGCCCAGGACCAGAGACACCGTGTCCCTGCCGATGAACGACTCGCCGATAAGGAAGGCCTCGGCAAGACCATTTGGCTTCCGCTGTTCGGCATAGGAGAAGCGCAGCCCGAGGTCGCTGCCGTCCCCGAACACGTCCCGGAACCGCGGGAGGTCCAGCGGAGTCGAAATGATCAGGATCTCCCGGATCCCGGCCAGCATGAGTACGGAAAGCGGGTAGTAGATCATGGGCTTATCATAGATCGGCAGGAGCTGTTTGCAGACCCCCCGCGTGATGGGATAGAGTCTTGTGCCGCTTCCGCCTGCAAGGATGATTCCCTTCATGGTCCTTCTCTATGGTCCAGGATGCTGTGCTTCAGCTGGTCCGAGGTCACCGTGGCGGTACCGACGACCCCCACGACGATCCCCGCAGCGAAATTCGAGAGTTTCGCCGCGTCGATCATGCTTGCACCGGCGGCCATCGCCAGGGTGAGCGTACTGATCACCGTGTCACCAGCGCCTGTCACATCGAAGACATCCCGCGCAACGGTCGGAATGTGGGTGATCCGTCCATCCCGTTCAAAGAGGCTCATGCCCTGTTCGCCCCGTGTGATCAGCACGGCATCACACGACAATTTCCGGAGCAGCCCTCGTCCCGCCCGCAGCAGGCTTCGTTCGTCATCAATCTCGATCCGTGCTCCGAGCGACGCTTCCTTGGTGTTCGGCGTCAGGATGGTCACTCCGCTGTAGATGCCGAAATGGGCGATCTTTGGGTCCACGGATACGATGATGCCGCGATTCTTCGCGAGCCTGACGATGTCCCGCACAACTTCCTTCGTCACGACTCCCTTGCAGTAGTCCGAGATCACGATCGCATCAAGGCCTTCATCGGCCAGCGAAGCAACGTGGGAAAGGATGCTCCTGTGTGTTTCCCGACCGATGCCTTCCTTTGTCTCCCGATCGAATCTGACGACCTGCTGATGGTGTGCGATCACTCTCGTCTTGATGGTGGTCAGGCGGTCCTCTTCCACGATCAGGCCGTCCGTGGGGATACCGCGGCTCCCGAGCATCTGCCGGAGTTGCCTGCCCGCATCATCCTGGCCGACAACGCCGCAGAGCGAGACGATTCCGCCTAGCGCATGGATATTGTTCACCACGTTGGCTGCCGCGCCCAGCAGCAGGGACTCTTTGGTGACGTTCACCACGGGAACGGGCGCTTCCGGCGAAATGCGCGAGACGCTCCCCCAGACATAGTGATCCACCATCACATCGCCGACGACAAGGACGCGTGTCCTCGCGAAACGGTCAATGATCCTGATAAGGCGTTTTGCAGTCCCTTCTTTCATTCTCCCCCGCCTCCCAGTTTCATCCCGGTCAGTGTCGCCATGATAGAGCCGATGGTAATGGTGCTCTGCATGAGCACCGGCACCCTGTGATCGTCATCGGTCAGCCAGATGAAGATTTCGCCCTTGTTCATGAACACCCCGGCATACTTGGGATAGGTCTTGACCTTGACCGTCGCGAACTCACCCGCGGGGGTCTTGATCTTTTCCTTCTTCAGGATATAGATATCAACTGCCCAGTTTTTCCCGCTATCGTGAACATCAATTGTGACGATCTTGCCGGGAACAAGTTCGTCAGACATCCGCAGACAATAGAGGGCCGACAGGGCATCCTGAATATGCTTCGGAACATCGTAGATCGCCTCCTCACCGTCTTCGCGAACGGTCACCTTGTGTCTGGTCTGGTCGAAGACGAACTCCCGCTTCTTCTTGCGTTTACCATGGCTCTGGTCCATGCTGTAGGAAAGGCTTTCCCGGGCCGTGAGGTCGAAAACGCTCTGGATGGTATCCCGGACCCGATAGAACTTGTCCAGCATCCCGATCGATCGCGCTGTCGACACGAACCGAACTACTTCGTCACCGGTGGCAGACTTCTCTTTCCGGACCTCCATGGTTGCGGTTCCGGCGTTAAGTATATTGGACCAGCTGACGTTGTAAACCAAACTTTCTCCCGGCGCGAAGGGCCTCCCCGTCTTCGGGAGTGCGGTCAATGATGTTTCGCCCGAAGGAGCAGAAAAAGGAACGATAACCAGAAGAGACAGAGAGAGGCAAAAGCAGAGCCACGGAGAGAGCCTACCCGAAAAAGTGAAGGAATCCCGTAGGTTCATCGCAGACCATAATAGGCGAAAGCCGCATTTTTGTAAAGTAATTTTTGATTTTTGGGGCGGCGTCACCACTGCCGCCACGATCGAAATCGAGTATGACCGTGCGAATACGTCCGTGACGGATCTTTGGAAGAACTGGAAATGCACGGTCCGACCTGATGCTCAATTTCCAGCAAAGCAACCTTCGAAGATGGCTTCTCGACTCTCGGCGCTATCGTGCCTCCTGTTCCTCAACCATAAGACCATGAGCAGGACCGTCTATGCCGTGGTCAATCATCTGCAGACTCTCGAGCCTCTCAGAATTCCGTGCACGGATAGAGAAGATCAGCGTCGATGATGTTCCGGCTGCATTGAAGCTGCCGTACCGAAACAGGGTTGCACACGCACAACATCGCGGAATATGCTATATATAAGCTAATATATATGATATATGTCATGGCGTGAGACGGCCCTCTGGGATAGAGTGCGCATGCATTCACCTCATCTGCGAGGGTAACGATGATTACCCGGAAAGGAAGGATTCCAATGGCGACACCAGCGGTAAACATGGACCTCTGCATCGGCTGCGGGCTCTGCATGGAGCTCTGTCCCAAGGTATTTGAACTGAAGGATGACAAGGCGTGGGTAAAGGATGCAAAGGGATGCGACTCCTGTGATTGTCAGCAGGCAGTCGACAGCTGCCCTGTCCAGGCGATCACGCTGGAATAGACCAGGGTGCATCTGTTTCCATTCCGGGAAGGCTCGCGGTGGCGCGGCCTTCCCCTGTCTTTGAGGAGGGAGCGTGTATGGATGGCGTCAAGAGAATTGCAGTGGTTCTTCTGATCGGCGCGACGAGCGTCTCTTTCGCAGCCTGCGAAGCGAACTCCCGCGGGGCAAAGCTGT
>JBAIYC010000369.1:0-1955 GCA_037916085.1 Nitrospirota bacterium
GAAGGCCTTCTCCAGTTCAACAGGGACGGGAGCTCGGTCGAGATGATCGGGGCGGAGCATTCTCCCGGCATGGAAACGATGACCGGTTCGCTTGGCCAGGGCATCAGCCAGGCGGCAGGGGTCGCCATGGCAAGAAGACGGAAAGGCGAGAAGGGCAGGGTCTTCATCTTCATGTCCGACGGCGAGTTTCAGATCGGCCAGACCTGGGAAGCACTCCAGGCCATGTCCTATCACATGCTCGACAACGTAATCATCTACGTGGATGTGAACGGTTTCCAGTGCGACGGGAAAATGTGCAACGTAATGGACATAGAACCCCTCGACAAGCGGCTTGAGGCGTTCGGGTGCAGGGTGTTCCGTGTGAGTGGACATGACATCAACCGGCTCGCCGATGCGGGAAAATTGACCCCGGATGGCAGGCCGATTGTCGTGTTGTGCGACACCGATGCCGCCCGGGGACTCGATGTCCTCAAGTCCCGCGTCCCGAAGATGCACTACGTCCGTTTTACGTCGCCGCAGGAGAAGGAACTCTACGCAGCTGCGTATGAGGATTTGTGCGGAGAGAAGATCGTATCACCGCCGTCCGGCAGCGCTAAGCCCAAAGCGGAGGGAGGTCCCGAGATCGTCTCGAAAGTCCATGCGAAGAACCTCGTGAAGTGGGCAGCGGATAAATCAAAGGTGCTTGTCCTCTCGGCGGACCTCACGAGTTCAACCGAGATCGACCTCTTCCGGGACAACTATCCGGACCGCTTTATGTCCATGGGCATTGCCGAACAGAACATGCTGAGCTTTGCCGCCGGTCTCGCGCGCGAAGGATTCATTCCCTTCGTCCATACCTTCGCGGTCTTCATCTACAGAAGGGCGTACGACCAGATCGCCATGTCCGTATCGTATCCCAATCTGCCGGTCAGGATGATCGGGTTTCTCCCCGGCATCACCACTCCCGGCGGCGCCACCCATCAGGCCATAGAAGATGTAGCGATTATGCGGGCGCTTCCGAACATGACGGTCCTCGAGTGCGGGGACGCGACCGAGGTTGAATCCGTCCTTGACGTGATCGAAAGGATCAACGGACCTGTCTATGTACGCATGCTGCGGGGCGAGATTCCCCGGCTCTTTGAATCGCCGATGGAGCTTGGCAAGTCGCGCGTCCTGACCGAAGGGAAGGATCTTGTCATCCTTTCCTCGGGCATCATGACCGAGGAGGCGATGCGGGCGGTCCATGCTCTTCGGAACAGGGGCCTTTCAGTGCAGCACATGCATGTCTCGACGCTCAAACCCTTTACCGATCAGTCCGTGCTGGACGCAATCGCGGGGTCCCGCTTCGGCGTCATCACCATGGAAAACCACATCATCATCGGAGGTCTGGGAAGCATCATCGCCGAGAAGATGGCTGAGGCGGGGATTGACAAAAAGCTCGTCAGGATCGGCCTCCGCGATACCTATGCCCACGGCGCGAGCAAGCAATATCTCATGAAAAAATACAGCATGGACGCCATGACCCTGATCCGTGAGATCGAGACGCTGGTCGGCAAAAAATTCAATATCTCGGAGGACTCGTTGCATACCGCCTTTGTCGCAGCGGTGCACAGCAGGGCGAAGGCTGAAGCGCTGTGATTACAGTGCGGAATGCGGAGTGCAGAATGCGGAGTATGGAATGAAAAAAGAGGATGGGAAAAAGGGGAAAGCCGATTCGATGATCGAGGAGATCAGGAACCTGCTGGCGAGGGCTGAGCTCACGGAGGCCCTTGCCGAAATGCACCGGGACAAGAACGGAGAGCTGGGTTTTCTCTTGAACGTGCTGAAGGAGCGCCCGCGGAATTTCAATCCTTTTATCCTCAAAGGCATGTCCATCTACCGGGAGCCCTCCGTACTGGACAGAAAAACAGCCGAGCTGGTCGCGGTGGGGGCTGCCGCCGCCCTGCGGTGCGATCACTGCCTCGAGGCTCATATGC
>JBAIYC010000370.1:0-4995 GCA_037916085.1 Nitrospirota bacterium
CGCTTGATGCCTGCAACTTGCCCTCCTAGATGTGTTCGATGTCGTCCTTCTTCGCTTCCTTGCCTTGTTCCGTGGTCTCCCGCTCGATGATCCTCTTTGCTGCATCGATGCCCCCGACGCCGAAAGCAATGGCCAGGGCGATCACGATCCCGCCGAAGAGGATGGAGAACGCGGCGAGCACGATGCCGGGCGCCACTTTCAGCTCTTCCAGGACCATGGCAAGGATCAGTACCGTCAGGAGGAGGCGGATCGCCTTGGCAAGCAGCTTGGCAAAGTGATACCCGCTGTTCACCGCAGCAATCAGGACCGCCCTGCTGAGGAACGTCGCCACAGCATACCCGACGACCAGGATGACGGCAGCCGAAAAGGCGTGCGGCAGATAGAGGAAGAACTGGGAGACAAGCTGGTCGATCGCGGAGACCTTGAGGGCGCTCATGCCGGCCATCAGCACGAAGATGATCAGCACCCAGAAGAAGATCGCGCTGGCGGCGATGGACGGTTTGGCCCAGAGATCCCCCTTGCGCAGGACCTGGGTGACCCCCATCCGGTCGGACCACCTGTCGAAGTCTATCGCCTTCAGGAACCGCACCAGGAGCAGCCGCAGCAGCCGGGCGACAAGGATGCCGACGATGAGGATGATCAGCATCGCCAGCAGGTTCGGAAGGAACGCGGCGAACTTATGGAGGATCTCCTCCAGGGGCTCAAGGATCAGGTTCAGGAAATCCGACATTTGTCACCTCCCGGGATCATTTCCAGCTCGCCACAAGATATCCCTTTGTCTTCTCGAACTCGATGCAGAGCTTTTCGATCTCCGCTTCGGCTTCATCCTGACCCATGGTTCCCGCCTCCAGGATGAACGAGGCGGTCTTGCCGAGGTAGAGCGGCGTCAGGGACTTGATCAGGTGCTCGGCCGGCAGCTGTTTGCGGTGAAAGGCGACGGCATAATCGTAGATGACGCGGGTCCACAGCCCCGGGGGAAACCGGAACTCCCGGTCCGTGAGCGAGCCGAGCCGCTCCACCTCGCGAAGGTCGCCGGTGCCGAGCACGGCCGACCATATCTCGCCCAGGTTCTTGAGGCCCTCCCGGAAGAAACCCATCATCCGACCGACGTTCACCTGCACGGGTTCGAGGCCCACCGTGTACTCGAAGCCGAAGGACGCCACCGGCTCGCTCTTCGTGACCGCCTTCCAGACCGGGGCATGGACCTCCATGAGGTCGAAGGTGGCGCTGACGACCTGGTAGAGCATGGACGCGAGATCGGAGCCGGGATCCTTGGCATCGTGGATCTTTGCACCGAGAAATGCTTGGGCGACCGCGAAGCCGTTCGCGATCGCCGTCGTGGTCATCCAGATATCGATTCCGAACCGGGCGACATCCGTCTCCCATACGTCCTGCGCGAGATAGAAGGCCGCAAGACGCCCCGAGAACCCGAAATCGCCGCCGATGGGCTGTCGGACGCGCTTGCCGTACAGCGCCCGCGTGAGCGGATAGACGATGCTGTTGGTGATCGTCCCGTCATACTTGTGCCGGTGATAGAGAGGGGCCACGAACTCGGCCGCCCCGTCCAGGACCGGCCGGACGAGCAACTCGACCCACTCCGGCGTGATGCTCCGCAGATCGGAATCCACGACCGCGCAGGCGCTCACCTTCAGCGCATCGGCGATCTCGAAAATGGCGCGGAACGCGCTCCCCTTGCCCGGGATGCCGGCATAGGGAGTAGCGATGACCGGCACCGGATCGACACGATGGTGCAGCAGGAGAGCCGTTTGGTCCTCGAGACGCGTACCGCGGACCACGTCCATGGTAGCGTCCCGCGATCCCCCGTCGGAATTGACGAGCACGGACTTTCGATCGGGAAAATACTTGGCCAGGCCCGCCTGCACGGCGCGAACCACGTGACCGATCGTTCGCGCGTTATTGTAGCTCGGGATGCCGATCACGATGTCGGACGAACCGACCTGATCGAGAAAATCCTTCACCTCCCTGCGCTGAACGATCGTGGCCATGGATCTTCGTCTCTATACTCTAAGTATAACGAGGTTCGGTCCGCTCAAGGCGGTCCGTCAATGCTCAACGATGACGATCTGGATGTCCATCACGTTCGTCCCGGTCGGCCCGGTCTTGAAGTGGGCCCGGACGCCCGTCGCGGCATCGAAGCGCTCAAAGAACGTGTAGGAGTCGTTAGCTTCCAGGTAGATCTCCGGACGCATGCCGGCGAACGCTGCCTTCCGGACCGTCGTCCCGTCGACCGCGGCGCCTGCCGCATCCGTCGGGCCGTCGGTCCCGTCGGTCCCTGCGGAGAGCATGGCGATGCCGTGCTTTCCGGCGATCTCCTTGGCGAACGCCAGTGCAAGCTCCTGGTTCCTGCCGCCTTTCCCGCGTCCGCGGACCGTCACCGTAGTTTCACCTCCGAAGAGGAGACAGCGCCGCTCGCCGGGACCAAGGCCGCTTTGTACGCGGTTGGCAGCTCGGGCAATGGCCGTTGCCGCATCGCGTGCCTCGCCCTGCAAGGCGGCATCCATTACCAGGCAGGGATAGCCGAGGAGTTCGGCCTGATCGCGCGCAGCTGCAAGCGCCTGACTGAGCCCTCCGACGATGACGTTCAGCGTCCTCCCGAAGCAGGGATCGCCGCTCTTCGGGGATTCCTGCTCCTGTCCTGCGACGCCTCGGTCGATGAGGCCCACGACCCGCGGGGGGAGCTTCGCTCTCAGCCCGTATTTTTCTATCACCGAGAAGGCGTCGGCGAACGTCGTACTGTCAGGCACGGTCGGTCCCGAGGCGATCACGTCGAGCCGGTCGCCGATCACGTCGGAAAGGATCAGGGTGAGCACGTTCGCCGGACAGGCCTGCCGGGCCAGCCTTCCCCCCTTGACCGCAGAGAGATGTTTGCGGACCGCGTTCAGCTCATGGATCGCAGCTCCGCTCCTGAGAAGCATATCCGTTGTCTGCTGCTTGTCCTCAAGGGTGAGGCCCGGAAGCGGCGCGACAAGAAGTGCGCTTCCCCCGCCGGAAAGCAGGCACAGCACAAGCGTCCTGTCGTCGGCGCTTCGCACCAGCTCCAGCAGCCGTTGCGTCCCTTCGACGCCTGCCGCATCGGGGATAGGGTGGCCTGCCTCGGCCTGCGCAATCGCCCTCAGTGCCCCGTCGGTATGCCCGTACTTCACGATGATGAGACCTTCGGCGATGCGGTCGCCCAGGATAGACTCCGCGGCCTCGGCCATGCGCGCCGTCGCCTTGCCCGCCCCCACCACGAGGATGCGCGGGTAGATGCTGAGGTCCTGGTCCGACCCGGACACGATGAGCCGGCCGTGCTTCAGGTGTATCGCACGCTTTACTGCGTTATAGGGGTCAACGGCCCCGATCGCCGCGCGCCAGATCTCCGCGAGGTCCTGTGACGTCCGGTTGGGCGCTGTTTCCCTCATGGCCTCCTCGTTCCGATGAGCTCCATGACCGCCTCGTTCCATCCCTCCGGCCCTTCCTTTGACGTCCTCATGAGACCCTGGACCGTCTCCGCCTCGTCAGTCCAGCTCAACGGCCCTCCGACCAGGACCGGCCGGTCGACCGCGCGGAGAAGGGGGAGGTCGTTCGGTGCATCGCCGATGCCGATGGTCTCGACAGGACCGAAGTGCCGTTCATAGAGCGCGCGAAGCATGGCGACTGCCCGGCCCTTGTCATGGTCTCCCATGATATGAAAGAGCCTGCCCTGCGTCCAGTGAAGGCCTGCGTCCTCGATCGCCCTGAGGAAACGCTCGTCCCTGCTCGTCTGGAAGACGAAGGGTTCGTCAAAATCACGGATCATCGCGAGCCGCGCATCCTCTTCGGACAGCCCCGTGAGGTCCTGAACCTCGCCGACCGTCATGTCGCCGAAGCCCCGCACAGCGGCTCCGAGCTCTGCTCGAAGCTCAGCAAAGCTCCGCCTGACGGTCTCGTAGGGAGTCCCCAGGAGCATCACCCGGTACGTGCCGCGAAGAACGCCGTCAGCGAAGCCGGGAAAGTAGCCCTGGGGGAGAAAGACTCCGCCGCCGTTCTCCGTGATGAAGGGATGATCGTTCCCGAGCCTCGCTCTCCACTGCTCCATCTCGGCCCGCGTTTTGCTCGAAACGAGTACGAGCGGTGTCCTCGATTCCTTCACGAGTCGAAGGGCCTGCCCTGCCTTCTCGAAGGAATAGGAACGGGGATCGAGCAGCGTTCCATCGAGGTCGCTGAAAATGACGGGCACCGCTTGTGACCGTTCGCGCATGACGCAGCCCTCGCCCTTTCCCGAAATCGCCACATGCTCTTAGTATACTCTGACTCGGACCTTTCTGACAGTGCTCCGGGCTGTGAAGCGGGCGGGTCTGACGGCTGGGACGGAAAGGGAGGGATCATCAGGGAACGGCGAGAACCGCTTTGAGCAGAGATGCACTATGTCCCAGCTGGACATATGCTTCTTCCTTCGTCATGTCCCGGTCTTCGGCTTTCATCTTGAATGCCAGTTGTCTTGATACATTGGCGATCCTGGCGATCTCCTTCGCCAGGTCCTCTTCGAAATGGTCCGGTCGTAACGTTATCCCGTACATCCGCTTCTGTATCTCTTGAAGGCTGTTCAGAATGTCGCCGTCCACGACGCCGTCATTGAACGGATGATGGGATCTATTGAAGCTGTCATTGGGAACATTGTGTAGCGGTTGGCTTAGATCGGCGATGTAATGTGCAGCGAATGCCCTGTGATATTCAGAGAACGCCCCCGCGCTTTTCCCGCTCCGGTAGTTCCTCAAAGCGGCGATGATGGCGCCGTACAGATGCCCTTCGTCATCCGATGGGTCATTGTATCTCGGGGCCTGGTCGAGGACCATTTTGGCGGTCACCGTCTTGTTCCCGAAGCTGTTGAAATAGTGGTTCTTCTCCTCGATCGCTCCCGCTTTGACCTTCGTGATGTCGGCTCCGGCGGCATCGAACCAGTATTCATATCCCGCGGCCTTGGCCACCGCGATATGGGTACGGTCATACCATGCG
>JBAIYC010000371.1:0-3490 GCA_037916085.1 Nitrospirota bacterium
CGACCCGCAGCCCGACCACGACCTTGAGGAGCAGGAAGATGAGCGCGGTCATCACGCCGCTGTAGACCAGCGTCACCAGGGACGCCACGATCTGCGTCCAGAGCTGGCCGGGATTTCCATAGAGCAGTCCTTTCCCCGCTTCGTTGATGGCCGGGTCGGCGAAAACGCCCGTCAGGATCGCTCCAATGGTCCCGCCGATGCCGTGGATGCCGAAAGCATCCAGCGTATCGTCATAACCGAAGAGGGGCTTCATCTTGGCCACGGCAAAGAACGGAACGATGCCTGCAGCGAGCCCGATGCAGATCGCTCCCGAAATATTCACGAACCCGGCGGCGGGGGTGATGGCGACAAGACCGCCCACGGCGCCCGAGGCAAGCCCAAGGACCGTCGGTTTGCCTGAATGCATCCATTCCACGAACATCCAGGCGATGGCCGCCACGGCCGTCGCCGTATTCGTGTTGATGAAGGCCGCCCCGGCAAGACCGTTCGCCGCCAGCGCTGAGCCCGCATTAAAACCGAACCACCCGAACCAGAGAAGCCCTGCTCCGGTCACCACAAGGGTCAGGTTCCCCGGGATGATCGCTTTCACGCGGCGTCTGCCCAGGATGAGCGCGCCGACCAGGGCAGCGATGCCCGCATTGATGTGGACGACGGTGCCGCCAGCGAAATCGAGAGCTCCCAGCTTCGCCAGGAAGCCCCCGCCCCAGACCCAATGCGCGACAGGCAGGTACACCACCGTGAACCAGATGACCGAGAACAGCACCCAGGCAGAGAACTTCATGCGTTCGATATAGGCGCCGCTTGCCAGCGCCACGGTGATCGCCGCGAAGGTGAGCTGATAGGCAATGAAGATATACTCGGGGATGGTCTTCGCCGCATCCGCGATGCTGTTCGGGCCGATGCCCCGGAGGAACAGCCGAGACGCGCCGCCGATGATCCCCCGGATGTCCCCGACAAAGGAGAAGGAATACCCGTAGAGCACCCAGAGCACGCTCACGATGCAGAAGGTGACGAAGGTCATGGCCATCGTGTTCAGCGCGTCCTTGGTCTTTGCCAGGCCTCCGTAGAAGAGGGCAAGGCCTGGTATGGACATGAGCATGACCATGGCGGTGGCAACGGTCATCCATGCCGTGTCCCCCGTGTCGATCTTCGGCGCAGGCGCCGCCGCGGCGGCAGATGCCGGAGCAGGAACAGCCGCCTCCTCGGCAAGGACCGCAGGCGCGGCAAAAGCCGCCACAATGAGTGCGAGGAAAAGTACGGCGCACAGATTCCTCATCACGACTCGTTTCATATCGGCAATCCTCCTTAATGATCAGTGATGATCTTTTGTCCTGATGATTAGCAAGGCATGTGCCAGAGATGAGGCAGCTGCCTATTTAGTGTAATGAGTTGATTTTCCATCGAACGCGGGAACATCTTCATGAGGGCGACCCGCTGCCGGGCCGATACGCGAGTTCACTTTCTGGGCAGATGGTGAATACTTGGACAGGAGGCATCAGAGAAGAGAGACGAGGCAGAGTACGCTCGGGAAGAAGGCTTAGGGGCGTCGCCCGCTAAGCCTTCTTCCGCTGGAGGGAGGGGGCCCTTTCCGGAGGGTATCGATGGGACCCTGTCAACAGGGTTTCTTCAGCATGTAGCCTGAACGACCCGGTCCGCCTCGTTCCTGCTCACATCCACCTGCTGATAATAGATATACTCGCCGACCATCTGGGCGAGTTCCTCGCGGGGGATGTCGGGCATGATATCGAGCACCTCCTCCTTGAAGTAATTTGCAGCATCGACAGTCCCTTTCTCGCCAATCCCGTGCATACTGCCTCCTTTCGGATACCAGTCTCCTGCCTCGACGATGAAATGATGAGGCACTGACCCGCCGCCGTTCTGCCCGTTATTGTACCTGCACCCTTGACATACTTCCAATATATTAGTAATATCATTTCAATACTTAATAAATATGGAACTCAGGCACCTCAAATACTTCGTCGCGGTCGCCGAGGAACTGCATTTTGGAAGGGCGGCCAAACGGCTTCACATCGCTCAGCCGCCGCTCAGCCAGCAGATCAAGAACCTGGAAGAGGAGCTGGGAGCAAAGCTGCTTGACAGGACGAAACGCACCGTTCACATGACCGATGCGGGCATGTACTTTCTCAAGGAGGCGCGACAGGTCCTCTTACATGTTGAACAGGCTGCGGAAGCCGCCAGAAGGATCCATCACGGGCAGGCAGGCAGGCTCACCGTAGGCTTCGTCGGGTCCGTGGTCCATACGTTCCTGCCAGCAGCGCTCAGATCGTTCCGCGAGCGCTTTCCGGACGTGGAACTTGTGCTGCAGGAACTCAATACGGCAGAGCAGATTCAGTCACTTCATACCGGTCGCATTGACGTCGGGTTCCTCTATCTCGCTGCGAAAGATCCCCTCCTTTCATCCCAACTGCTCACGCAGGCACCATTGCTCGTCGCCCTGCCCAGCCGGCACCCCCTTGCGGGCCGGAAGACCTTGCATCTCAGGGACCTGGCGAACGAGCCGTTCATTGCGAACACGCGGTCGTCTGAGCCTGTCGTCCGCGATGCCTTTATCAGCATGTGCCATTCGGCCGGGTTCAGCCCGCGAATCGCGCAGGAAGCAGGACATGTCCAAACCGTTCTCGGTCTCGTCGCTTCCGGGCTCGGGGCCTGCCTCCTTCCGGATTTCATCAGAAAGATCATACGGCCGGGCGTGAAGTATATCCCCCTGGCCGGATCGCCTCCGACGGTGAAGTTTGGCGTTGTCTGGCGCAGCGATACCACCTCTCCCCTGGTAAAGTCCTTTGTTACCGTCATCGAATCTTCTGCAAGTCTCCGGTGATCGGAGGAGATGTGGCATGGACGCAGAAAAAAAGGGCCGGCAGAACGTGTTCTGCCGGCCCCGGTTCCCCGCAGCTGTAGGGAGGTACAGTATGAGCGGGAATCTAGACTGCCTTGTTCCCTTTTTCACCGGTCCGGCCCCGGACCGCGTCCACAACATTCGTGATGACGATCTTCCCGTCGCCGACCTTGCCGGTCCTGGCCCTTTCCAGGATGACGGTGATGATCTCTTCGGCGCGGGCGTCGGCAATGCATGTTTCGATCCTGACCTTCGGGATGAACGGTGAACCGTACTCCGCCCCGTGGTACAGCTCCACATGTCCCTTCTGCCTGCCGGACCCTCTGGTCTCGGGTGTCACGGTGAGCCCGCTGACCCCGTGGGCGCTCAGCGCGTTTGTAACCTCATCGAGCTTGTAGGGCTTGATGATTGCCTCGATCTTCTTCACCGGTGTTATCTCCGCGTCTTCGAAATGCTGAAATCGGGATATGCCGTCACTGACACCTCGTTCTGATCGAGGCCTTCGAACTCCACCTCTTCCGCCACTCGCATGGATACGACCCTGTCCAGGCCCCTGAAAAAGACGTACATGACGCCGAAAATGAACAGGAAACTGACAACAACGCCGATGACCTGGGCGGCGACCTGCGACGC
>JBAIYC010000372.1:0-2147 GCA_037916085.1 Nitrospirota bacterium
CTTCGGCGTTCAGCCGCTCCTGCTCGGCGCGGTACTGTGCCTTCTGGATCTGGACCTCGGCTTCTCGCCGCGCGACCTCGCCCTTCTGGAGCGCTTCAGCCTGCCGCATGGCCAGTTCCGCATTGGCCGCGGCAATGTCCGCCTTGGCCTTGTTCTCGCCGGCGACCGCTTCCGCTTCCTGGCCCTGGACGTAGACGCGGCGGTCTGCTTCGGCCTTCTTCTTTCCTTTTTCAGACTGTGCTATATTCTCGGCGAGCCTGATCTCCTTCTCCCGGTTCGCCTCGGCTTCGCCGACCGACGCCGTGGTCTCCTGCTGCTGCACGAACACGCGGCGGTCGGCTTCGGCCCGCTTCTGCCCCTTCTGCGACTCGGCCGTGTTCTCGGCAACTTTGATCTCCTTGTCCTTGTTGGCCGCAGCCTGGCCGATGGATCCGAGCTTTTCCTGCTCAGCCACGTCGACTTTGGCCCGGTTGATGGCCTCCGATGCCGCCTTCTTCCCGATGCTCTGGATGTAGTCGGACTCGTCGGTAATGTCCGTGATATTCACGTTGATGAGGTAGAGGCCGATCTTGTTCAGTTCGGGCTCGACGTTCTTGCGGATCGCCTCGAGAAAGCTCTCGCGGTCCTGGTTGATCTGCTCGATGGTGAGTGACGCCACGGTGAGACGGAGCTGGCCGAAGATGATTTCCTTGGCCATGTCCTCAATCTTCTGCGGAGCCAGGTTCAGGAGACGCTCCGCAGCGTTGTTCATGATGTTCTTGTCGACGCTGATGCCGACGGTGAAGGTGCTCGGCACGTTGATGCGGATGTTCTGGAGCGAGAGCGCGCCCTGGAGCGGAATGCTGATCGTCATCGGGGTGAGACTGAGATAGGCCGAATCCTGAACGAGCGGCCAGACCAGGGCGCCGCCGCCGTGTATGCACCGCGCGGACTGGCCTTCCCCCACTTTTCCGTACACCACCAGGATCATGTCCGAGGGGCATCGCTTGTACCGCGATCCCAGGAACACGACTGTTGATACCACCAGAACAATGAATGCAGCAATCGGTAGAACCCACAAGCCCATGTCGAACATAGTTCCTCCTCGATCTAGCTTTTTTCGACAACGAGAACGCTGCCGCTGACATCGACAACCTTTACCTGCTCCCCTGTTTTTATCTCTTCACCGCCCTTTGCCACGGCCTCGAACTCCCTGAGGCTGCCCCCTATCGAGACCTGCACCTTTCCCCTGCCGTTCGTGCGGATGGTGAGATAGACGGTCCCCCGCTCTCCGACGGCGCTGGCGTTGTCCACGGTTCCGCTGGACTGGAGCTTTCTGACCGAAGAAAAAATCTTCCCGATGAGCCAGACCGTTCCGAACCCCGCCGCAAGGGCGCTCACGAGGGCGATGCCGCCGCTCACCCGGCTCTCCCTCACCATGGCGAAGCCCACGAGGCCGAACATCGTGAAGAATGCCGTCAGCCCCTGGAGCGTGATCAGCCGGAAGCTCGTGTCCGTCTCGGTGTGGACCACGTCGGCGTGGCCTACCCCGATATCAATATCAGGGCCGGTGCCGACATCGCCGCTGTGGCCTGCGAAAAGCTGTATGACGAACCGTACGATGAAGAGACCTCCGCCTATGCAGGCGCAGATGATGAAAAAAAGCTCAAGACCGGTGAAGCCTGAACCAGCACCACTCATAGTGGATACCTCCGTGATCCCCGTGTCGGGGAGCTTTCTCGTCGAGCTCTATTCTGGCAAAGAATGGTTCCGGGCACGTCCCGATGGCATCGGACCAGGCCGGCAGACTCCCGCGCTGCGGGAAATGACATCAACAAGAGTACCGCGTCTTATCGCAAACTCTTCAGATAAGAACCTGGGATGTGAGTAAATCTGATTATAGAAGGATTGACGCGCTTGTCAAGATGCCCGAATGGGTATTTTCGGGGTATGTGGTTATGCTGGGGAGATGCAGGCAGAGGACTGCGGCTGCACACACAAGTTTAAAACAGCCTCTCCATCGCCTCGTCGACCGTGCGCACGCCCATGAGATCCATCTTCTTGAGCGCGGAGGATTTTTCCATCTTCTCGATGTTGAGCATCGGCAGGACGCACCGGGTGAAGCCGAGTTTTGCCGCGTCCCTGATCCTGGCCTCGGCCTGGCTGAT
>JBAIYC010000373.1:0-2623 GCA_037916085.1 Nitrospirota bacterium
GTGCCCTCGGATGCACTTCGTTCAACCCGGTTCTCCCTTCCTTCTTTTAAATTGAAAATTCTTCTTTGCCGTGGCATAATCGCAAAAGGGCACAGCCAGCTGACAAGGAGTCTTCATGCGCCTTCAGGGTTTACTCGGCCTCATCGTATTTCTCGGAATTGCCTGGGCCATCAGCGAGCAACGGAACAAGGTCAAATACACGACGATTCTCGCCGGCGTTGCGGTCCAGCTCTGCATAGCGGGTATCCTGCTCTATGTCCCGTTCTTCAGGAAGTTCTTCCTGCTCCTCAACAATGTTGTTCTCAGCCTTGAAGCAGCAACCAGGGCGGGGACGTCCTTTGTATTCGGTTACATCGGCGGAGGAACGCCCCCCTTTCTGCTGCAGGACCCCGGAGCGAACTTTATCCTCGCCTTCCAGGCACTGCCGCTCGTGCTCGTGATCGGCGCCCTCTCGGCGCTTCTCTTCTACTGGAAGATCCTTCCGTATATCGTTAAGGGATTCTCGTACCTGCTCCAGAAGACCATGAACATAGGCGGGGCGCTCGGCCTCGGGGCCTCCACCACGATTTTTCTCGGCATGGTCGAGGCGCCGCTGCTCATCAAGCCCTATCTGAACAGCATGACCCGGAGCGAACTCTTTTCGCTCATGACCGTGGGGATGGCCTGCATCGCCGGCACCGTGATGATCCTCTATGCGACATTCCTGACCGGCGTGATCCCCGATCCGCTTGGCCATCTGTTAATCGCATCATTCATTCACGTAGCCGCGGCCATCACCATCGCCAGGATCATGGTCCCCGAAACCGGCGAGGAAACCGCGGGAAGCTTCATTCCGCAAAAGACCGCCACCGGCTCTATGGATGCCATTGTCAAGGGGACCATGGACGGCCTCCACCTGCTGCTTAACATTGTCGCCATGCTCGTCGTGATGGTCGCCCTGGTGCACCTCGCGAACCTGATCATGGGACTGCTTCCGCATATCGGGGCACAGCCGCTCACGCTCCAGCGCATCCTCGGATTTATCATGGCGCCGATCGTCTGGCTCTTCGGCATACCCTGGCCCCAGGCGCAGACCGCAGGTTATCTCATGGGCACCAAAACCATCCTGAATGAACTGCTTGCATTTCTGGAGATGTCCAGGCTGCCGGCTGGCGCTCTCGACGACCGGACCAGGCTCATCATGACGTACGCACTCGCCAGTTTCGCCAACTTCGGCAGCCTGGGAATCCTCATCGGCGGCCTGGGAAGCCTGGCGCCGGAGCGTCGCGACGAAGTGGTCGGACTCGGCATGAAGTCGATTGTTGCTGGCACCCTCGCCACCTGCATGACCGGGGCCGTCATCGGGATATTTACCTGACTGAACGAACAACCCGAACGAACTGCCGTTCCTTTTTCTTTATGGTCCGCGTCTTGCTCTCCGATACCCTTTCCCCAATCATTCTGGTATAATCAAATATGGCATCCTACAGCTATCGAGGCCGGTTCATACAAGGCGTCCGCCTGTTCTTCAGGATCCTGTCAAGCTACAAACTCCACGCCCTCAGAAACGCCTTTGTCAATCCGGTCGTGCGCCAGGAGCGCTTGAAGCGCCTTCATGCCGAGAACGCGCACCTCCTGCGCGAACGAATGATCGAGATGCGCGGGGTGCTCATCAAGATCGGCCAGTTCATGTCGTCCCGCGTCGATGTCCTGCCCGAGGAATACACCGACGAGTTGTCGAAGCTCCAGGACCAGGTGCCTCCGGCGCCGTTTTCGGACATCGCGCAGCGGGTGACCGAGGAACTCGGCCCCATGAACGAGATCTTTTCCTCCTTCGAGCCCGAGCCAATTGCCGCAGCTTCGCTCGGCCAGGTCCACAAAGCCTGTCTCCGGGACGGCGACTGCATCGTCGTGAAGGTGCAGTACCCCGGCATCGACGAGGTGATTGCCGCCGACATGCGGACGCTCAAATTCGTGATCCGCATTCTACGGCTGCTCTACCGGCAGATCAACCTGGATGTAATCTATTCCGAGTTTTCCCGCATCGTCCATGAGGAGCTGGATTACATCCAGGAAGGGAAGAACGCCGAGACCTTCTCGCGGAACTTTGCCAAGAACCCGAAGATCAAGATCCCGATCGTCTACTGGCCCTTCACGACGTCCAAGGTGCTCACCCTCGAATATCTCGAAGGCATCAAGATCACGGACTTCGACGCCATCGACCGGGCGGGAATCGACCGGAGGGAGGTCGCACGCGTTCTTGCCGAGGCATACGCACAGATGTTCTTTGCGGACGGTTTTTTCCATGGAGATCCTCATCCGGGCAACTTATTCGTACGACCCGGGCCGGAAATCATACTCGTGGATTTCGGTATGGTCGACCGCATTTCGACGCCGCGGAAGGAAGGGCTCAGGCGCTCCTTCATGGCCATCGTGGACAGCGATGCCCTCGGGATCGTACGGGCGCTGGTGGACATGGGGTTCATACCGCTTACCAAGGACATTCAGCCCCTTGTCCATTTCGTGGACAAGATCCTCCAGAAATACCGCGACATGCCGGCGGCGGAATTCAAGGCCATGGACATCGACGAAATCGGCAACGACATCATGGAGGCGCTGCGGCTCAGTCCTTCGATCCAGATAC
>JBAIYC010000374.1:0-6688 GCA_037916085.1 Nitrospirota bacterium
AGCGTATCTTTGAACCGGAACAGAACGCCGGGGATACCACCAGCGGCATCGAGGTCCTCGAGATAATGCCGACCGCCGGGCAGCATGTTGCAGATATGTGGCGTGGTCCTGCTGATCTTGTCGAACAATTCGATGGGCAGATCGATACCCGCCTCGTGGGCGATCGCCGGGATGTGAAGCGTCGTGTTCGTCGACCCTCCGAGCGCCATGTCAATGCGGATGGCGTTCTCGAAGGCGTACTTCGTCATGATCTTTCTGGGCGTAAGCCCCTCCTTGACGAGACCTACAACCCGCCGTCCGCTTTCGAACGCGATCCGGCGCTTCTGTCCGGAGACCGCGAGAGCGGTGGCGCAACCAGGGAGGCTCATCCCGATGGATTCGGTTACGCACGCCATGGTGTTGGCCGTATACATGCCCTGGCATGAACCGGCGCCCGGACAGGCGCAGACCTCGAGCTGGGCGAGCTCCTGTTCCGTCATCTCGCCCTTTCTTACTTTCCCCACTGCCTCGAAAGCGCTGATGAGGTTTACGCGCTGACCGCGGAAATTGCCGGAGGCCATTGGGCCCGCGGTTACCATGATGGTGGGGATATCGAGCCTTGCTGCAGCCATGAGCATGCCCGGCGATATCTTGTCGCAGTTCGTGAGCAAAACAAGACCATCGAAGGCATGGGCCATGGCGATCGATTCGACCAGATCGGCGATCAGTTCCCGCGACGGCAAAGAGTAGTGCATGCCGGTGTGACCCATGGCAATGCCGTCACAGATTCCCGGAAGACCAAAAAAGAGTGGCCAGCCGCCTCCCGCATGGACGCCCTTCTCGATGAAGCGCTCGAGATCTCGCATGCCGATGTGACCCGGGATAAGATCGTTCCAGCTCGTGGCAACGCCGATAAGAGGACTGGCCAAGCCCGAGCGCGTGATGCCAGTGGCATACATAAGCGCACGGTGCGGAGCCCTCTCGATGCCCTTCTTGATCCTGTCGCTTCTCATGCCCATACTCTCCAGAGATTAAAGGAGCCGCAGTCCTCGGGTCAGAAGTCAAAACGGCGGAAGGGCCCCTGGATTGCGGCTTTCCTGGAAACTGCATCAGGAAAAATAGTCATTATTTTTAACATACATAGCTTTTCGGAGTCAACAAAAAAATCCCTCTCTACGCTCTCCGTAAAGAGGGATTTCCGTTATCATCCGTCGTTGAAAACACAAAAAGGCAAGGAGTTTCTCCCTGCCCTTCATTCCTCAGGCGTTCCCTGTCTTATACCGCCTGATCATTTCCGCTATTCGGTCTTTGGTCGCCAATTTCAGCTTCTGGATCCTTCTTCGTTCGATTTCCTCCTCAGGGCTCAGATACACATGGGTCTCGAACGTCATGAGCTGCTTGTCGAGGCTGCGATGCTCCTGCTCAAGCCGCTGAAACTCCGGATTCTCCAATCGGAGCTTCGTCCGCACTGACTCCTCAGATACCTCCGCTACATTCATTGGCGTACCCTCCTTCTATCGATAGGGATCGTTGAATGGTCTGGAAGCCCGGGATCTCTATTCAGTTTTGACAAAACGTAACACACTTCCCCGTAAAAGGCAAGCCAAAATAAACGTGTCAGAACAATGATAAGAAGCTTTATATTTCAAATATTTACTCCTCCCCAAAAATGGCAGGGTCACAGGGAAATACCGAGGATGTCTCTCAGTCTTTCAGTGCCGAGAGTCATGACGATTGCGTCCTCCACAGGGTTCGCATAGTATTCGGTCCGAACCTGCGTCTGTTCGAATCCAAAGTCCTTGTAGAGGGCCAGTGCAGCCGCATTAGACCTTCGCACTTCCAGGAAGACCTTTCTCGCCCCCCCATCGTAGGCTGTGCCGAGCGCGGCAAGCACCAGCCGGCGTCCGACCCCCTGACGCCGGAAAGATTCCTTCGTAGCCAAGTCGAGGATATGCAGTTCATCAACGAAGGCCCAGCAGACGATGTATCCGACGATCTCTCGCCCTGTGCTTTCCGAAAGTGCGACCAGCATCAGCGAGATCGGTCTGTTCCTGAACTCGGCAAGAAAGAGATTCCGCGACCACGGCGTCGAGAATGACCCCCTCTCGATGGCCAGGACCTGGTCCAGATCCTCTTTGGTCATTCGTTCTATCGTGATCGCTGCCGCTTCTCCCACGCAACCTCCGCCTCAGGCCTGCGCAAATAGATCGGACCAAGGTCATCAGGACCCACTTGTTCTCCGGAACTAAGCATCAGCAAGCCTATCTCCGCAACGCTCGCAGCTGACGGGACGGTCGCGGAGAGCGGGGCGAAAAGGGCCAGATCACCGGAAAGCCTCTGGATATCGTTCCGGAAAAGATGCGACCCCTCGGCCGTAAAAATGGTCCGTTCCGAGATTCTCTCTGCAAGCGCATCAAGCGAGAGGGTCTGAGCGTCCATGGCTGCAACCGGCAATCCGTTCTCATAGCGGTAGAGAGCGGCGTAGACTTCTTTCTTCCTTGCGTCGAGCACGGGACAGACGAGATATCCCGCATGCGGCATGTTCCAGGCCAGCGCTTTCAGTGTCGGCACTGCTGCGATAGGCTTGCCGGTGGCAAGAGCGATACCCTTAACGGTCGCGATGCCTATGCGGAGGCCCGTGAACGAACCAGGCCCCACCGATACGCTGAGACCGTCCAGGTCTGCCAGAGCGATTCCCGCGCCTCTCAGTACCCGTTCCACGGTCTCCATGAGCCTCTCGGAATGAGTAGCCTCGATGTTCAGTGTGTATTCGGCGATAACACCGTTACTCGATATCACAGCAACGCTGCCGGTCCTGGTCGCTGTTTCGATCCCGAGAATCTTCATGATCGTACCTTAACGGAAATGACCGCCCTTGTCAAAGGGATCGTAAGCATCCGCCGCGCATCACGCGAGAAAACGGTCAAAGAAACCCCATACACCTCTCATGCTCCGCGCGGCCGAGGCAATGGCTGTAGCCTGCGACGTGACCAGCCAGAGTTCCATCTGCCGCGATGATGAGTATCGATGTTCCGCGCGTCGGCCTTCAAGGAAAGCGTTATGACCAGAGGAAGAAGGAACTGAGAAGTGCATGAGGTCAGCATCGGTATGGGAGCAGGAGACCGGGACGGCCGCTCTCAGTCCCAAACAAGACGAAAGCCGTTCGTCTTCGCCATCCTGTCGGCGACCTTCTCGACTGAAGCTGGTCCCTCTTGAAGGACGTCGGGCGCGAAGGCAACGACATTCTGTGCGAAAGCTTTCATGTTCCTGGGTTGCTTGATGAACGTTGCCTCGACCCAGTCGGCTCCGGCGCCGGTGATGACGAAGCTTGCCTGTTTCTGCTGTGCCCGGAGCCAGCGGATGATCGCAGCAGTATCCAGACGGTAATGCGGAGCTTCCGTGCTCTGGATCCGCAGGACGTCGTAGGAACTCTCTCCACGTACCACGGTCACCACATCTGCAACGTTGCCGTAGTTCTGTTCGCTCCGGAAGATCAGGAATCCGCGCGCGCGAAACGGACGATAGAGGCCGGCAATGACGTCCTCCGCATTCTTCGCGTGAACGCTGAACCCCGAGAGCTTCGCTGTGACGATCATCACGTCGCCCTTCAGGTTTGCGGAGCGCATCATCACGTCCTCGAAGAAGGGTTCCGCCGTAGCTCCTGCGGCCGTCTCGACCTGAACGACAATGTCCGCGGGAAATGCAAGTTCGGCCTTCTGTGCTTCGGTCAACACCTTCGGTTTCGCCTTCACGATAACCGGAGGCTGGTCTGTCTTGGCAGACGGCGCCGAAGGCCGCTCGCCCTGCGAGCAGGCTGACGCGAAAAGGACTGCAAGAATGAGGGCTAGGGTCCGTTTACATGCCATAGCGAATATCGAAGTGTTTGAACTCACCGCGAAACTTCTCCCAGGTGACGTCAACCTTGGACACCTCTGCCCCCGACGGGCCGCGATGGCACCATCCGACGATCTCTTCGACCTTCTTCGCTTCCCCCTCGAAGACAGCTTCGACGTTCCCGTCCGGCAGATTCCGCACCCATCCGACGACGCCGATCCGGAGTGCCTCCTCGCGGGCGCTTGCCCGGAACCACACGCCTTGCACAAAACCGTGCACGATCACATGCGCCCGGAGGCTGTCCATGGGTTTCCTCCGCATCAGGAGACCGGCCTATGGCCGCCTCGGTCCACGGCCTTTTCTATCGCGGTTCCCGCCCGAACGCGACCACCCGTTCTTCGGACCCGATGCGCGCCTGACTCCCGCGCCGGCTCGGAGTTCCTTGGAACCAGGTCGTGCAGCCTGCCACGGTCTCTTGCCCTCAGGACGCTTCCGTCGGTCCTCGGATGCTGACCTGCTACCGAACGAGCGGCCCTGGTCCGTGCGCGGCCTGAATCCCTCGCCGGTCCGCACGCCCCGGCTTCGGGGCGAACCTTCGGGTCCTCTGAATGACGCTCTGTCAGGTCGCTTCTCCTGCCAGGACCTCCTGCCCTCATGACGTTCTCGGCGCTGTCCCGCCGATGCGGTCTGGCCCCCAAACGAACGGCCCTGGCCCGAGCGCAGCTTGAATCCCTCGCTTGCCCTCGATTTCCTGGTTCGGAACGATCCTTCGGATTCGCTGAACGGCCTCCTGTCCTCAGGGCGCTTTCCACGCTTCTCGGGAAAGGCTTCTGTCCTTTCCCATGCTCTCCCCCGGGTTTCCGACCCACGAAACGTTCTGCGGCCTGCTGTTTCCTTCGCAGGATATCGATCATCGGTCTTCCGGTGCACCGGCGCGGCACTCGGCTGCCGCTTCTTCGGCTTCGGGCCTTCGATGAAGGTCAACTGCCGCTTGGCTCCTGCGGGTCCGCTCGGAACGCTGACGCTCTCGCCGGGTAACATCTTGGTCTCGCCCTGCGCCGCTTCCCGGAGGCCTTTGACCTCTTCCGAAGTAAGATGGCGATAGGCACCGAGCGCAAGGTCTCCCAGCTCCAGTCCGCCGACGCTTGTGCGCTTCAGCTTAATGACCGATTTGCCGGTATGATCGATCATGCGCCGCACCTGGCGCTTCCGTCCTTCGCGGATGGTGATCTCGACCCAGGAGTTCGCCTCCTCCTTGCGGAGCCTGCGCACACGGGCAGGAGCAGTCTTCCCGTCCTTCAGGAAGACTCCCTGCTCAAGATTCTCCACGTCGCGGTCCTCCAGCGCGCCTTTCACCTTCACCAGATAGGTCTTTGGCAGTTCGTGCCGGGGATGGGTTACGAGGTTTGCGAAGTCCCCGTCGTTGGTCAGGAGCAGCAGTCCTTCCGTATTGTAATCAAGACGGCCCACCGGATAGACGCGCGTCCTGATGCCCTGCAGGAGGCTCGAAACAACCGGCCTGCCCTCGGGGTCGGACATGGTCGTGACGTACCCGACCGGCTTGTTCAGCATCACATAGGTCTTCGGCTGACGGGGATTGATGAGTTTCCCGTCAACCTTGATATGGTCCTTTTCCGGGTCTGCCTTGGTCCCAAGTTCCGTCACGACCACACCGTTCACTTTCACCCGCCCGTCCAGGATGAGCTGTTCGGCGGCCCGCCGCGAAGCGATGCCAGCGGCCGCGATAATCTTCTGAACCCGTTCTTCCATGTTCACCTTTCCTGGCGTCTGGTCAGCCACTCTGCTAGGCGCGGGCATTTTTTCTTTGCCCGGTTGTCCGCGCAGTCCCCGCAGATGGTCATATCGGGGCTGCAGGGCTGAAATCCGTCGTGTCCGATGCCCGTCGCGGAGGTTCTTTCCTTCCTTTTCCCCGCCTTTTCAATGTTTGTCACCTTGGACATATCGCTTCCTGCCGAAAAATCAGGGCGGCCACAGAGGGCCGCCCTAACCGTTCTTTCCTCAGATTCCTGCCTGCCCGGCTCCTACTCCAAGCGATAGTTCGGTGCTTCCTTCGTGATGACCACGTCGTGGACGTGGGACTCCCGCAGGCCGGCTGTCGAGATCTTGACAAACCGTGCGCGGTCTCGGAGGGCCTTCAGGTTCTCGCTGCCTGTATAGCCCATGCCCGCCTTCACGCCGCCGATGAGCTGGTGCACGCTCGCCGCAAGAGGGCCCTTGTAAGGAACCCGCCCCTCGACGCCCTCGGGAACGAGCTTGGCCTTCTCCTGCTCGTGTGCCTGGAAGTAACGGTCCTTGCTGCCCCGCTCCATGGCGCCGATGGAGCCCATGCCGCGGTAGGTCTTGTAGGTGCGGCCCTGGTAGAGGATGGTCTCGCCCGGGCTCTCGTCGGTGCCCGCGAAGAGTCCGCCGATCATGACGCAGGCTGCGCCAGCCGCGAGCGCTTTCGTAATGTCGCCGGAGAACTTGATGCCGCCGTCGGCGATGATCGGAACGCGCGCTTTATCGGCCACGCCGACGCAGTCCATGACCGCCGTGATCTGGGGAACCCCCGCTCCCGACACCATGCGGGTGGTGCAGATGGAACCCGGTCCGATGCCGACCTTCACACAGTCCGCGCCTGCCCGGATAAGGTCCTTCGTCGCCTCGGCCGTGGCGATGTTGCCGGCAACGACGTCGAGGTGGGGATACTTCTTCTTGATCCCCTTCACTGCGTCGATGACCCCCTGAGAGTGGCCGTGCGCCGTGTCCACCACGACCACATCCACGCCCGCACTGATCAGTTCGGGAACGCGTTCTGAGTAGTCACCGACACCGACCGCTGCGCCGACGCGCAGCCTTCCCAGCTTGTCCTTGC
>JBAIYC010000375.1:0-1746 GCA_037916085.1 Nitrospirota bacterium
AGGAGAACGACATGGCCAAAGCAAAAAAAGCAGCAAAGAAGAGCGCGAAGAAGGCCACTGCAAGATCGAAGGCACAACCGGCGGCAGTTGCAAGGCCACGGGGAACCGGCGAGTTCACGGTGAAGACGGGGATCGAGATCACTGCCACGTTCCAGGACGCCATCGGGCTGACGGCAAAACTGGCCGCCGCCGTTGCTGCGGAGAACGTGAACATCCTGGCCGCGACCGGCTATTCTGCCAGCAGCGAGCGCCGGAACGCGACATTCACGCTGATTGTTGACGATTTCGCCAAGGCGGAGAGGGCCCTCGAGCGGATCGGGGCCGAGGAAATCTGCGAGTCGTCGGTCATTATGGTCGAAACACCGAACAAACCCGGAGCCTTGGAACGGGTGGCAAAGATCATTGCCGATGAGGGCATCAATATTTATTATTTTTACGCCACCACAAGCTCGGGGAAGACGGCGACGTCGGTGATCAAGACCGCTGACGATGAAAAGGCGATCAAGGCCTTGCGCAGGGCATAGCGGAGACTTCTGCGGCTTTCACGCTTCGATTTTGTACTTCCGGATCTTGTAGTAGAGGTTCCTGACCGCTGTTCCGAGGATCTGTGCGGCCTGCTCTCGGTTCCCTTTGGTCTCGCTCAGCGCCCGCTCGATGGCCGTCTTTTCCGCCTCGGCGATCACCTGGCTCAAGGGCCGGCTCGGCCCGCCCGAGGTCCCCAGGATGATCTGGCCGATCCGTTCGCACTCGAAGACGGGGAGATGCATTGCCTCGATCGTCCGCTCCGACGGCTTCATGCTGATCATCGCCCGTCCGATCACATTCTCGAGTTCCCGCACATTGCCCGGCCAGTCGTATTCCTGCAGTACGGCAATGGCCCCGTCAGTGATCTGCTCCACCTGCCGGCCATAGTCCTGGTTCAGCTTGCTGATGATGTGATTCGCGAGCAGAGGAATGTCCTCTTTGATTTTGCGGAGCGCGGGGATGACGATGGGAATGACGTTCAAACGGTAGTAGAGGTCGCTCTTGAAGCTCCCGTCCTTGATCTTCTGTTCGAGATTCGCATTGGTCGCCGAGATCACTCGGACATCGACGGTGACGGGCGCTGTGCTGCCGACCCTGATGATTTCCCGCTCCTGAAGTACACGCAAAAGCTTTCGCTGCAGTGAAAGGTTGATTTCGCCGATCTCATCAAGGAAGATGGTCCCGCCGCTTGCTTCTTCGAACAGGCCCCGCTTCCCCCCTTTGAGCGCGCCCGTGAATGCCCCTTCCACGTAGCCGAACAGTTCGCTCTCCAGCAGCTCCTCGGACAGGGCCGCACAGTTGACCCGGACGAACTGGCCATTCTGCCTGCTGCTGGCGTTGTGGATGGCGTGGGCAAAGAGCTCCTTGCCGGTCCCGCTCTCGCCCCGGAGGAGCACCGTTGCCGGGGTCCCGGCGGCGCGCAGGGCCTGCTCCTTGGCGGAGACGAGGGCAGGGCTTTTGCCAATGATATCGGACCAGGTATAGCGAGCCTTCAGCCGGCGGATCAGTTTGCGCGCCTGGGCAAGCTCCTCGGTCAGGGCCATGATCTCCGAGATATCATGGATCGTACCGACGCTGCCGCGGATCTTCCCGTCGATGAAAATGGGCGCCACGTTTACGATTACTTCCTTTTTTGCCGGCCCCACCTTCATCCGCACATTCCGGACCGGCTTTCCCGTACGCAGGATCTGGAGATGCATGCTCTCGCCCTCGGCGATGTCC
>JBAIYC010000376.1:0-1588 GCA_037916085.1 Nitrospirota bacterium
TGTCGAGGCCAAGGAAGCCGCCTTCGAACACGTTCTTGCCGAAGCGGTCCTTGCGGTTCACCCACCAGGTGAAGTTCAGCATGAGCTTGTTGAATGCCGACTTGAGGAAATCGATGTCCGCCTCGCCCCGCAGGGCCTGCTCCGTGCGATGCAGGAACAGGGTCGCGAAAGCGTGCACGGGCGGATTCACGTCGCTGAAGTTCCATTCATACGCGGGGATCTGGCCGCTTGGATGGAGGTAGAGCCCCCGGAGCATCATTTCCAGCTGGTCCTTGGCGAAGTCGGGGTCCACGATCCCAATGGGCAGCGTGTGGAAGGCGAGGTCCCAGGCGGCATACCAGGGGTACTCCCACTTGTCGGGCATGGAGATGATGTCGTCGTTGATCATGTGGAACCACTCGCCGTTCCGGAAGGCGCGGAACCCGTGATGGAGGGGGTGCGCGTGGTGCTCCTCGAGCCACGAATCGCCGTCCCAGTAGTAATACTGCTTGGACCAGAGCATGCCGGCAAGGGCCTGGCGCATCACTCTGGCCGCATCCGGGGAGACCGATGGCGGAGTTACCGACTTATAGAATTCATCAGCCTCGCGCAGCCGGGTGGCGACGGTCTCGTCAAATGATTTCCCGAAGGCTTCGCCGCCGGTCTTTGTGGCTTTCCCGGCAGATGCCTTGGCGGTGAGGCGCAGTTTGACGACCGCCGACTTGCCCGGGCCGATCTTCAGCCGGTAGTGCGCCGCGGCCTTGGTCCCCTCCTTGCCTGGGTTCACCGCGCCCTGCTGGCCATTGACCACGTAGTTGTTGATGCCGTCCTTGAGGTAGGGGCCGACGTCCGGGTAGTTGAGGCCGAGCTTGGCATGGTTGGTGGAGTTCTCGGTAAAGAGCAGCGGCGCATCGCCTTCGCAGTACAGAGTGTACGTTCCCAGGACCGGATGCGTTGCCTCGATCGCACCGGTGCCTGCCGGCCCCTTGATCTGCTTGAGCACCGGCTTCTCGGTCGCCCTGTTCGATTCGGCTATCCACTCCGCCCAGTCGTTGCGGAACCACAGGGTCGGCAGCACGTGCAGCTCGGCTGACTCCGGCCCCCGGTTGGCCGCGGTGATCCGCACCAGGATGTCGTCAGGGCCGGCCTTGGCATACTCCACGAAGACGTCGAAATAGCGGTCATCCTTGAACACTCCCGTGTCGAGGAGCTCGTACTCCATCTCCTCGCGGCTGCGCCGCCGGTTCGTCTCCACCAGGTCGGCGTAGGGGAAGGCCGCCTGGGGATACTTGTACAGATATTTCATGTAGGAGTGGGTCGGCGTGCTGTCGAGATAGAAGTAGTACTCCTTCACGTCCTCGCCGTGGTTCGCCTCGCTGTTGGTGAGCCCGAAGAGGCGTTCCTTGAGAATGGCGTCTGTGCCGTTCCAGAGCGTCAGGGCGAAGCAGAGCCTTTGCTTCTCGTCGGAGATCCCTCCCAGACCGTCCTCGCCCCAGCGGTAGGCCCGCGAGCGGGCATGATCATGGGTGAAGAAGTTCCATGCGTCCCCGTTCTCGCTGTAGTCCTCGCGGACCGTCCCCCACTGCCGCTCGGAAAGATAGGGCCCCCA
>JBAIYC010000377.1:0-14634 GCA_037916085.1 Nitrospirota bacterium
CACTCGGCGTCCTGTGGCTCTTCATCGCGGATATCGTCCACCTCTTTAGCGGGGACATCGAACGGGGCATCATCTCGGCCCTGGGATCCATGCTGCTCCTGTGGCTCATGATCGAGCTTATGAGCACGGAGATAGCCCACCTGAAGGGCGGCAAGTTCCATATCAGCGTGTTCGTGGGTGTCGCCCTGGTCACGATGATCCGGGAAACCATGATCGCAACATTGCGGCATGAGAAGCCCGAATCCATCTACTATCTTATCGCCGCGATCCTGGTCATCGGCTTCGTCTACTGGATCGTCGCCCGGGCGGAAGAACGCAGCCACTGACATCTGCTCTCTTGGCGTACGTAAGACCTGCGTCACAGCGCCACGTGTTCCCGTCGTGGTACACCTATCCTGCGGTCCCGGTGAGGAGTTCCTGCCATGGAAGAACGCGACGACGTATGCAACGTTTCCGAATCGGACCTTCGGGCGGCACTCAAGGACATCCGCACCTACGTCGATGTGACCGAAGAGGACCTCAAGAAGATCTATGAGATCGCCGTCCGCCATGCTCGGGAACGGCGCACGCAGACAATCACTGTCCGGCGCGCCATGACGATGGAAGTCGTGACCGTAAAGCGTGAGACAGACATCCAGGCAGCGGCCGAACTGCTTACGCGTCACCGCATCAGCGGCATGCCGGTGGTGGATGATGACGACCGTGTAGTCGGCGTCATTGGGGAGGCGGACATCCTTGCCCTCGTAGGACTCAAAAGAGAACACGGTTTCAAGGACATCCTTCGGCACATGCTCGGCGAACCGGTGCCCGTCCGGAAGAAGACCGGGAATACGGTTGGAGAGGTGATGAGCACGCCGCCAATCACAGCGGGGCCGGATGATGATATCAAGGACGTTGCCACCATTCTCGACGAGCGCCGTATCAAACGCCTTCCCGTTGTGGACGGCGAGGGCAAGCTGATCGGCGTCATTTCCCGCGCCGATATCATCAGGATCATGGGCCACGAACCCGCATCGCGTCGGAAGGTCAAGAAGTAGCGATGCGCCGGCGTCGGCCGAGGGCCATGAAGTTCTCCGAGTATCTTTCCAAGATGAAGGGCGGCGCCAAAAGCCCCCCCGGCGTGGGCCTGATCGAGCACCTCTGGTCCTGGGTGGGGGCATTCATCGGCATCAGCGCCTGTGCCGGGCTTTCCGCGAGGTTCTTTGAGCCCCGCGACCTTACGTTGCTCATCGGCTCTTTCGGCGCGTCCGCGGTGCTCGTCTACGGGGCCATCAAGAGTCCCTTGGCGCAGCCTCGGAACCTGGTCGGTGGACACATCGTTTCCGGATTGACGGGTGTCGCTTGCCAGCAGTTCATCGGACAGCCGGTGTGGCTTGCTGCGGCGCTCGCCGTCTCACTCGCCATCGTTCTCATGCTTGCAACAAAGACGCTCCATCCGCCTGGCGGAGCCACAGCGCTCATAGCGGTCATCGGAGGGCCTAAGATCCATTCGCTCGGGTATCTTTACGCCTTCGTACCGGCAGGGACAGGGGCTGTGGTGCTCCTGATCGCCGCCTTGCTGGTAAACAATCTCTCGGCGAACAGGAAATATCCGGAATACTGGTTGTGATCTCCGATGTGCTGTATCTCTGTTAGAATTTCTGCTATACTTGAGCAATCTCTCGGGGGAGAATCCTTAGAATCATGGGAGGCGGTATGAAGAAGTCATTGGTCGGGTTACTCGTAGTGATGTTCGTTGTCGCGGCGCTGGGCATCGTGATTGCGGCAGACAAGAGCCAGGTCTATTATGTCTGCAACTGCGGCCCTGACTGCAAGTGCAACACGTTCTCGAAAGAGCCGGGGAAGTGCACCTGCGGAAAGGAGATGGCAGCCATGCATCTCCTGGAGATCGAGAAGGGCAAGGCGATCTTCTGCACCTGCGGGGCCGAGTGCACCTGTGAACGGAGCAAGACGGACCCGACGAAGTGCGGTTGCGGCAAACCGGTGAAGGTGGTGGACCTGAAGGGCAAGTATGTCTGCGCCTGCGGCGGCGGTTGCAAATGCAATTCCATCTCCGACAAACCGGGGAAATGTACCTGCGGGAAGGAAATGAAGCAGATCTGATGATCGTCAGCTGCGAAAGGGAAAGGCCCCTGCTCGTAGGAGCAGGGGCCTTTTTTTGTCATGGTCATGCGACCAACCAGATCATTTGACCGCTTCGGAGACCTTGCCGACCATCTTGGCCGAGGGCTTCAGCGTCAGGTCCCCCGGCTTCTTCCACTGGGCAGGACATGCCTCGGCGGGATTGGTCGCGAGATGCTTGTTCGCAATGACCTTTCGCAGGATCTCCTCGATGTTCCTCCCAAGGTTATAGAAGTTCACTTCGCTGTTCTTGATGGTCCCCGCGGGGCTGATGATGAATGTGCCGCGAAGCGCCAGGCCTGATTCCTCGTCCAGCACGCCGAAGAGGCGGGAGAGACGGCCGGTGGGGTCCGATCCCATCTGGTTCTTGAACTTCTCGAGCAGTTTCTCGTCCCGCTGCCAGGCGAGATGGACGAACTTGGTGTCCCGGCTGATGGTGATGACTTCAGCTCCTTCCTTCTTGAACGCATCGTACCGCTCTGCCAGAGCGGCAAATTCCGTCGCTCAGACAAACGTGAAATCCGCGGGGTAGAAGAAGAGGACCGTCCATTTGCCCGCCTTCTTGAGGTCGGCCAGGGTGACCTCGCCGAAATCACCCTTGACGGGATCGAACGTTTCCAGCTTGAAGTCCGGGACGCTCTGTCCCACCCGCAAACCGCATACATGCTCCTCCATACCGGTCCTCCTTCTTCACCTGCCTCGCCGGCAGCGCCGTGCCCTGACGGGCACGGCGTCCGCACAGTTCGTACTGTTACTACATGCGTTCCTGAACCCCGTAGGGATCCTTGAACTCAACCTTCCTGTCGAAGTTGAGCTTCTTCTTGCCTCTTCCGTCGAGATACTTCTCGAGTTCCAGGTTCACCGTAAGCGGTGTATCGACACCTGCCTTTGCCAGTGCCTGGCGAAGGAGACCGTCAGCCTTTCCGGCGAAGGCTACGGCATCACCGAGGTTGCGCTGGGCCTCGGTGGGGTTGTGGAAACCGACGGAATTCTCCGCTCCGATGAAGACCAGGCGGTAGAAGGCCTCTTCATAGTAGTCTTTTGCCTTGTCATAGAGCGCCTTATCGATCTTCTTGCCCGCTTCCTGTGCTGCATTGGCCTTCTCGAAGAGCTTGGCGACGGTCGCTGTGGCGTAGCCTGCCCGCAGCATGAGCGAGGCCGTGCGGTCCTGGATCGCGACCACCTGGCCCTTGAGCCACTCAACGCTCTCGGTGTGGCACTGCATGCAGGCCTTCATGTCGTTCTTGAGCGGGCTCATGATGCGGTGGTCGGACACCTTCGAGGAACCGACCCTGGTATAGGGCATGTGGCAGTCGGCGCAGGCCGCTCCGGCCTTCCAGTGCACACTGTTGTTCGAGAAGAGCTCGAATTCAGGATGACGGATGAAGGCCATCTTGAAACCGGTCACGCTCTGCTTCCATTCACCGTACGAGGGGTCGCTGCGAAGCTTCTTGATGACGTTCTCCACCGAGATGTTCCCCATCGTGCTTCCCTGCCAGGGGAAGAAAAGACCGGTGGAGTGCATGTCCTGGTCCTTGGGGATGGAATAGGTCACATGGCACTGTGCGCAGACGATGCTCCGCATTTCCTGACGGGTGAGCTTCTGCGGGTCGACGCCCATGGCCGCGAGCGCTTTCCCGAGCGTGAACTCGCGGCTGATCCTGAGCGACATGTCCTTATTGTCATGACAGTCGATGCAGGCGACGCCGAGCTTCTGGTGCTGCTCCGGGATCATGGCATGGACGTCCTGATAGGGCTTGCTGTAGTAGTCCTTGCCCATTTCCTTCTCGAGCTTGGGTGCATAGGGGGTCTTGCAGGAGAGACACACGCCGCCGGCCTTGACGCGTGCCGAATCCACTTCGAGCTGATCGGAAAGCATGCGGAAATGGCCCCGCGGCTCGTTGTATTCGGTGCCGAAACCCCAGCCGTTGAACAGCAGCGCCATGTAGGGGAACTCCGAAAGCTTGTCGTAGGTGATACGGTCTGCGTCGAAGCCTCGTTTATACTTGCTCTTGCCGGCCGGCTCGGGCTCCCCGGTCTTCTTCCAGAGCTCATAGTTCACGGGATAGGCCTTGCCCCAGTCCGCGGGCTCGTAGTCGTTATCCGCGATCTTGACGGGTCGCACCATCTCGGCCTTCTGAGGCTTGCAGCCGAGGACAACAACGATGGCGATCACGGCGATGAACAAGATCAGGATGATGCTTTTTTTCGTTCTCATGGACGACCTCCTTTGGCTTTCAGATTGTCTGCATGGCACCGCTGCGCGTATGCATGATCCTCCGATGGCATTCCCAGCATTTTCGTTCATGATTGATCATCGAGACGGTCTGTTCATGGCACCGGATGCAGTTCTCTTGTACGACCTTCTCCCCGTGGGCCGTCAGGCGGATCTTTTCCGGGACGGTTCCGGAATAGAAGATCAGGACATCCTTCATCCCGTCGATGCTCTTCCAGATATAGTGGATGCCGGCATTGCCGTTCGGGAGATGGCAGTCCACACACCTTTTTCTTCGGTGCGCTCCCGCATGGGACCAGGCGTCAAATTCCGATTCCATGACATGACATTGGACGCAGAAGGACGGTTGGTCGGACTTGGCGAGGAGCTTTGGTGGACCGAAGAGGAGGAACAGCACCACTACGGCGGACACGGCGATGACGAGGGACAGAATTGCTTTTCGTGACCTCAGTGACATGGCATTCACCTCCTTCTTGTGCAGGATCGCATCGATTGCGTTGATCGCTGAGCAGGATCATGGCGGCAGAGGCAAAGGGATCCGCTCGAATAGCGGGCGCACGATGATGCAAAAGGATGCAGATTATTCACAGAAGCTCCATCACGGGGTGAGCATGCCAGCATCATCGAACGCCATATTTGTTATGTTAGCATAAAATACAAAAGGCAGTGCCCGCACGCGGTGCGTGCAGGCACTGTCGGTCGGGCAGTCAGGGGGAAAGGGAGAGCACAGCTGTCGAAGGACGGAGTACCTAGTCCACGGGGGTCACCACGGCCAGGACCACGAGCTTCTGTCCCTGGTCTGCGGCAAACCCATGGGGTACGTTCGGCTCGCAGGGGATGCAGGTCTTTTCATCGGCCACGATCTTCTCGTCGCCGACCGTAAAGGTGCCTTTCCCCTCGACGCAGTACATCAGGAGCCGGAGCGGCGCCTTGTGAGGGTCCAGCTTCTGTCCCGGGTTCAGGCACATGAGCGCAATGCGCATCTCGGGGCTGTCCTTCAGCATCTCGCGGGAGATCCTGTCGGGGTAGAACTTGGCGACTTTCTTCAGATCGATGGTTTCCATAGGTTGACCTCTTTTCTTGCCGCAGGGAACACGGAGTTGTCTGTTCTCAGCCTTTTCTCCGTAAGACCCGCGTTCACATGGTTCAGACTCCTACAGTCTTTGGTGTTGTAAGGTTCCGGCAGTTCTCTTCCGGGAGGGCGCAGCTCTTTCCGAAGCTCAGGTGGAAGAGACCCCTGCCACCGCCAAGCTCCTTGTTGCACGCGACGATGCATGCGCCGCAGTTGACGCAGGAAATGTCCCTCTTGTTCTTGCGCGGCGTAACGTTCATGAAGCATGCGCGGTCGCACCCTTTGCAGTCTGTGCACGCCGAAAGGCGTGCCGTATCCATGTTGAGCCTGAGCGACACGGGGCTGATCCAGCCGAAGAGCATCTGCATGAGCCCAGCAGCGCATATGAACCTGCAGAGTACATGGCGAACGAAGACTGACGTAATGATCATGTAGAGCGCGACCCCGATGATACCGGCCTTCACGCCGAAGGTGAATTGCCACGTGGCGATCTGGCGCCATACCGTTGCCGGTTTCACGAAATATCCGGTAAGGGCGATGCCTCCGGCCAAGGGGATGACGACCGCACTGAGAACTGCGATGGTCCCGTACAAAATCTTGTTTCCCCCGGCGGTCCGCGGGTCGTTCGGATTCCGGGTGTACAGGTTACGCCTTCCGAGCAGCTTGAGCGTCAGGTAGTCCGAGAGCTCGAACAGCGCGCCTTCGGGGCAGAACCAGCCGCAGAAGAGCCTTCCCGTGAAGTAGCCCAGAAGGGGAAAGATGGCCAGGAACGCGACCCAAGGCAAGATGCCTTTCAGGAAGACGTGTGCGGCGATGCGGAGACCGCCCAATGCACTCGGGTTTGCATAGAATCCCGGTTTGATACCGAAGCTCCACGACGTGCCGAACAGAATCAACTCGTGCGTGTCCGAATCGATGCGAAGGATATTGAGGACCGGCATGAGGAGAATGAAGAGAATAAAAGACATCTGGGAGATGCGGCGATATGCTGTCAGGGTTATCCTCATGACCATAGGATACCACGCGAGGGCCACGGGCAGGTATGACCTGTGTCATACGAGAGGGAGATGAGGACCGACGGTTGAGCCGGAACAAAAAAGGAGGGCCTTATCGCTAAGGCCCTCCTGCAGGTGACGTCGGGATGGGTGATCTCTTACTGTTTCTTGCCTTTCTTCTTAGGCGCCTCGGCCTTCGGTGAGGCCGCGGGAGCAGGTGCCGCGGTCCAGTTGTTCAGGTCATGCGGGCTCTTGTGGCACTCGAGGCACTTCGGGAACTTCGCCATGATGCCTGCGGGGTGCTTGTCGCCATGGCAATCCTGGCATTTGGGGATCATCTTGTGCTTATCCTGATGACAGAAGGCGCAGTTCAACGTGCCATGCTTCGTCTGGGAAGCCGAAAGGAGCGTGAAGACCTGCTTGTGACATGCAGCGCAGTACCTGGAGTCGACGTCCGACGCATAGGTCACGACCTTGGGCATGTGCGCCTTGTGACACTTCTTGCAGTCATCGGCAGTCATGTCGGCAGAATGGGGCTTGTGGCACTGGGTGCATTGCGGCTTCTTCCGATGGACATCGTGGCAGTTCGTGCAGTTCTGGCTGGAGTGCTTGCTGACATTCTCGCGCAGCTGTTTGATCTGCGGCGAATGGCAGGTGAGGCAGGGCTCGGTCATCGGCGATGAGAACGTGATCTTCAGTGGCGTATGGGGGTTCGTATGGCACGACAGGCACCCTTTAAGCTCGAAGTGCGGCTTCCCTTGATGGCACTGGCTGCAGACGGGAATGTTGTTCTTCGATGCAGGACGGTGACTAGCGTGGCAGCTCCTGCAATTGACGGCCGTCTTATGCTTTCCTCCGTTCGCTTCGATGTCCGCTGGTTGGGCGGCATGGCACTTGACGCAATCTGCAGGGCTGAGGCCGTCGCTGTTCGCAGCCCGCACCGGCGACGCGGACAGCAACAGGAACAGGAAAAACAAGGAGAGCACAGACGAGACAGGACGTTTCATTGGTTCTTCTCCTCATCGGGTTGGATGGCCCTCCCGTAGAAAGGCCTCGTTTTTTGGAAGGGCCGTATTTTGTCACGAGAACGGGAAAAAAGCAACAAAAAAATACGGGCAGGAAAGTGGTCGTGTCACCCGAGCCGTCATGGCGGAGCAGGTGGGTATCGAGCGCTCGGTGCTCTGGGATCTACCACCATCTCCACAGCGAGATAACGAAGATGATGATGAATACGAGGACCAGGTTCATGTAGGCGAAGAAGTAGAAGGCCTTCTCATACAGCGGTCTTTCCGGTTTCACGTCGGATGCCACGCACATGCCGACCTGCGGCATGGCGAGCACCTTGTCCTCTCCGTGAGGCGCGTTCTTTAGAGCTTCGGTCAGGTCCGTTCCCGCGTGGTGCTTCATCATGTGGGCTCCGTTCCTCCAGAAGCGGCTGTTCGACATATCGTAGATCATGCCCTTGTAGGAGACATAGGCGGGTCTGCCTTCCTTGCCGTCGTACGCAGACAACTGCTCCGCGGTCATCTCCTTGGAAAGGCATGCCGCCACAGGGCTTTTGAGCCGCTGGCGCATTTTCGGGCCGATAAAGACTGTGACGACGAATGCGCTCGAAAGCATGACGAGGAAGAGGCCGATCTTGATGGTCAGCAGGATGCCGAAGCGCGTCGCGACGAATGCATGGAGGTCCGGCATGCGCGCGATCGTGAGAAGCGTGCCGGTCACGGCGATGACCGCCATCGAGAGCCAGCCGAGCCGAAGCTCGCCCTTGGGAAGACCTTTCGATGCATAGGCCGGTTTCAGCAAGAGATGGACGTACATGATCGTCCCAAACCAGATGATGGCAGTAAGCATGTGCAGATAACCGACGAAGAGGCGGACGACATGCTGCATGGTGGACAGGTGACGGAGCTGGCCACGGGCCTTCAACTCGGCAAAGAACCGCTCCCCGTCTGCAGTGAGCTTTCCGCCGCCGATAACGTCAATATGGCACTTCCCGCACTCGAAGCCGGTCTGCTTGGCGTATTCCGGGGTGGCCGTGGCGCGGGACGGGAAGCAGAAGGCCATCAGCGTTGCGGCGAGGAGCAGAGCTCGGAAAGGGGCATGGACCGGCATGGGAAAAAGTATACTCGAGACGGCATTGCTTGTAAATATCAACGCGTACAGCGAACGAACCGGATATCAGGGTTTTCGGAAATCCCTATGGCATTTGGCGCACCTGTCCAGGAGATCCTTGGTGAGGGACAGCATGGCGTCACCGTCATTCCTGTGCGCTGCCATGGCGAGGGCCTCCAGCTTGGCGTGGAATTGTTTGTCCTGCTCGATGAACTCGCCCAGACGACCGGCGTTCTTCCTGAGCGTGACCGTGTCGTGTCTGATGCCTTCGTGGGACCTCTCCATGGTGCCGTGCATCTTCTCGAGCGCCTCGTGAACTCGATGCCCGTCGCCGACCGCGACGGCAGAGACGACCTCCCGGAACACCCCGTCCAGTACCACCATCTCCTCGATGAGCGGATTGCCGTCTTCTCCGGCATGATGATGCTTCCCGTCCTTGTCGCTTGCGCTATAGGCAGCGGATGAGACGAACATAGCCACTGCGGTTCCGACAACAAATGGAGCAACAAAGACGCTCTTCCTGTGCATGGTATTCTCCGGAGTACGTCATTACCTAGGCATGGAGATAAAAGAGGGGACGGTCGATGCCGCCCCCTCTCAACTCTATGATGATGCGAACGTACCGCGCTACGCCTTCTGTTCCACTGGGGCGAGCTCCGGAGCGGGCTCTTTTCCGAGCTTAAAGAAGTCGTAGACGAAGATGGCCACGCCGATCACGAATCCGGCTCCGAATATCGCTCGGAATACCCAGAACCAGAGGTTGTAGTTTACCTTCACCGCTTCGTAGTCAAGACCCATGAGGCGTTCCATGTAGACCTGGACCATGCCGGCGCCGGTGAGCACGAAGACCATGAAGACCATGGAGATCGTCATCCACCAGAATGAAGCATAGGCCCTGGCCGGATCGTAGGTCTTGACGCCGCGGATGGCAGGCAAGGTCACATAGATCATGGACATGACGAGCAGCACATAGGCACCGTAGAAGGCCAGATGACCGTGGGCGGCCGTGATCTGCGTGCCGTGGGTCCACTTGTTCACCTGGGGCAGCGTATGGATCACGCCCCAAAGACCCGCGCCAACGAAGTTGAAGATGGCGTGGGCAACGGTATAGTACAGGCCTGCCCGGTTCGTGACGTTCCGCGCTTCCCGCGTCGTGCGGAAGGCGTCCCACACCATGAGCAGCAGCGGAAGCGGCTCGAGCGAGCTGAAGATGCCGCCGACCCAGAGCCAGTACTTGGGCGTCCCGATCCAGTAGTAGTGGTGCCCCGTGCCGAGGATCCCGGTGAACATCACGAGACCCACCTCGATGTACATCCACTTCTCGAGCACTTCTCGTTTCGCACCGATTACCTTCATGAGCATGAACGCGAGCAGGGCCCCGGCGATGATCTCCCATGCACCTTCCACCCAGAGGTGGACCACCCACCACCACCAGAACTGGTCCTTCACCATGTTCTTCGTATAGACCATGCCCGGCAGGTACATGAGCGCCAGGAACAAGAGGCCGGTCAGGAGCGTTCCCTGGATGCCCGTCCATTTCCTGCTCTTGAACATGGTCATGAAGTTGTTGAACAGGAAGAGGAGCACCGAGACCACGATCAGGAAATCGGCCCAGCGCGGCGCCTCGATGTACTCCCGGCCCTCGTTCAGCACCAGCGTCCCGAAGACCAGTTTGTTCGCCTGGGGATCAAAACCCATCCAGATGTAGCCGATTACCACCGCGGTTATCGCGACAACCGTGGCCCAGAACTGGAAAAGCGCAAGCGGATAGCTCCAGAGCTCGCTCTCGGATTCTTCGGGCACGACGTAGTACGTGGCTCCCATCAGACCTGTCAGCAGCCAGACCACGAGAGCATTGATATGGAGCGTCTTGATGATGTGGAACTTGAGGACGAAGAAGTTCGGCCAGATGAACTGGGCCGCGCCGATCAATCCGACGAGCACCTGGACGAAGAACAACAGGATCGCAAAGGTATAGAAGTGCTGTGCGATCGCCTGACTCTTGAATCGCATCGTCATTTCGTCACCTCCTCATTGAGGGTAAGCATGTAGGCGGTCAATTGCTCGATTTCTGCGTCCGACGTGGTGACCGGCGGCATGGCAGAGTTCTTGACATACTGCTGCGGGTCTTTGAAATGACCGATGAACCACGCCCGGTCATGTCTTCCGCCTACCTCGGTCAGGTCCGGTCCCGAGGTGCCCCCTACGCCGTTGATGGAGTGGCAGTTGGAACAGCCCTGCTGCTGATAGACGAGCTGCCCCGCGGTCAGTTCCTTTCCGCCCACGCCCGCTGCAGTCGCCAGGATCGGCTTGGGCGGCCAGTCATTCGTGTCGACCTTGGAAATCCATTCGAGGAAGGCGATCAGCTTGTCGGCTTCGTCGGAACTGATGCCGAGCGTGGGCATCACCGCATCGGCCTTGACGGACTTCGGGTCCATCAGGAACCGTTTGAGGTAGCTCTTGGGCTTGTGGGCGGCTGTCTTGGTAACGTCAGGAGCGAAATAGGTCCCGTTCCCGAGAATGGTGTGGCATCCGATGCAGTCGTACTTGTGCCAGGTCATCTTTCCGTCATCCACCGCCTGTGTGATCTCCGGCGCGCGGGAATCGAGCTTGCCGAGCGTGTCTACGGTCATTGCGATGAAGATCACGAAAAAGATGAGACTGCCGAAAATAAAGAGATTTCGTGCTGCCTTGTTGCTCATACACACCTCCTTGCCTTAGATTGAACGCCATCGTGCGCATAGAATACGGGAAGTCTTCCTGACGCGCTATGACGCAGGTCATAGGTGTGAAAAAAGCGGGTGAACCTCCCGGCTACCGGACGCGAAGCGCCATGGAACGGATGCAGCCGAAGAGCGTCAGCGCGCTCGTCGTTCATCCGCAAAATTAATGAAGAAGAGGGGCAAGTCCCAGATTATCCTTGACTTTCCGAGGGTCCTGAACGTAATATTACTTCTTGCCCCATCGTTCGGCCAACCTGTCCGTCGGAGCGCGATACCCATGAACTTGAGCTTCTTCTATGCAGCGATCGCTTTTTATCTTGCCGCGACGGCGGGGTATCTGTTCTATTTTGCGAGGCCCGACAGCAAGACGGCGGCATCAGCAGCTCTCTGGACCACCTTCCTGGGATTCGTCCTGCATTTCATCTATTTCGTCCTGCGCTGGTCCGAAGGCGGACGGATCCCCGTCACGAGCTTCTTTGAAGCGATCAACGCTCTGGGGATGGGAATCGTCTTTGTCTTCCTGGTCATGGAGCTCCGTTACCGTGTGCCTGCGCTGGGTGCGTTCATGCTGCCGCTGGTCCTCGTCCTGATGGCTCCCGCAGCGTTCCTCTCGCGCCGGATCGAAGGCCTCAACCCCATTCTGAAGAGCACCTGGCTGGGCGTCCACACGAGCCTCGCCGTGCTGGGCGATGCTGCCTTCGCGTTCACGTTCGTCGTCTCGGTCATGTATCTCATCCAGGAGCGGCAGCTGAAGCACAAGCATCTGGGAGCCGTTTTCCATCGTCTGCCGCCGCTGGACGTGATGGATACCCTGGCCTACCGCTCGCTTTCCATCGGCTGGCCGCTCTTCACGCTGGGGATGATCACGGGATCGATCTGGGCCGAGAGCGCCTGGGGGACCTACTGGAGCTGGGACCCGAAGGAGACCTGGTCCCTGATCGTCTGGCTCGTCTACCTGGTCCTGCTCCATCTGCGCACCATCGGCTGGAGGGGTCGCAAGATGGCATGGCTGTCCCTTGCAGGGTTCTCATTCGTTCTCATCAGCTTCTTTGTCGTCAGCCGGGTGGGTTCGGGGAGACACAGTTTCTAAGGCAAGAACATGAGCATTGTCGTCGTCGGTCTCAATCATAAGACAGCTCCCGTCGAGGTCCGGGAGAAGCTCTCCTTCCCCGAGGCAACGGTACCGGAGGCGCTCGGCAAGCTTGCGTCCTACGAAGGTGTCAAGGAAGGCATCATCGTCTCGACCTGCAACCGCGTTGAGATCTACGCGTCGGTCCAGGACAGTACCACTGGCGTGGACAGGATCAAGCAGTTCATCAGCGACTACCACGGGATCGTTCCCGACGTGCTCGATCGTTCGCTCTACGTGCATCCAGATGCCCAGGGCGCCCGGCATGTCTTCCGTGTCGCGTCGAGCCTCGATTCGCTCGTCGTCGGCGAGCCGCAGATCCTGGGCCAGCTCAAGGACGCCTTCGACCTCGGTCTCAAGGCGAAGACCACGAGCACGGTGCTGAACAAGCTCATGAAGAAGGCGATCCAGGTCGCCAAGCGGGTGCGGACCGAAACGCGTCTCGCCGAGGGCGCAGTGAACATCAGCTTCGCCGCCGTCGAGCTGGCCAGGAAGATCTTCGGCGAATTGGAAGGCAAGGCAGTCATGCTGCTCGGCGCGGGCGAAATGGCCGAGCTGGCCGCGCGGCACCTTCTGAACAACGGCGTCAAGAGCATCATGGTGGCGAACCGGACCTTCGAACGTGCCGTTGAGCTGGCCAACGAGTTCAAGGGCAGCGCCGTCCGGTTCGAGGATTTTCCGTCGGAGATGGTCATGGCCGACATCCTCATCTGCTCCACGGGTGCGCCGAACTACGTGGTGAAGCAGGAGATGGTGCTCAAGGTCATGAAAGAGCGCCGGCACAAGCCCATTTTCATGATCGACATCTCCGTGCCCCGGAACATCGATCCCGGTGCGGACAAGCTCGACAACGTCTACCTCTACAACGTCGACGACCTGCAGGGCGTGGTGGACACGAACGTGCAGGGCCGGCAGCAGGAAGCGGAGAAGGCAGAGGAGATCGTGGCGCAGGAGGTGGAGACCTACCTGCAATGGGAGCGTTCCCTGGACGCTGTCCCGACCATCGTGGACCTCCGGGAGAAGATCGACGACTTCCGGCGGAAAGAAGTGGAAAAGACACTCTGCCAGTTGAACGGCATCAGCGACGAGCAGCGGCGCGCGGTCGATATCATGTCGCAGGCCATCGTGAACAAGATCCTGCACGCTCCGCTGGTCGTCCTGAAACAGGCTGCAGCGAGCCCCGAAGGCGGGGACGTCATCGCCACCGCCCGGAAGATCTTTAACCTCGACAAGGAGCTGAAGAAACCGGGGCATCTGCATGTGAAGGGCTTCGGCAGCGGCGAGGGCAAACAGGAGTGAACAGGAGGCAGGAGAAGTTCCACGATCTTCTCGTATGCGTGTCCCTGTAGTCACTCTTCCATGAAGGAGTCTTTCTTGAGAAAAGAGATCAGGATCGGCACCCGCGCCAGCGCCTTGGCGCTCTGGCAGGCAGAGTGGGTGAAATCGGAGCTGGAGAAAAAGTACCCCCGGATGAAGGTCTCGCTGACGAAGATCAAGACCACCGGGGACAAGATCCTTGATGTTCCTCTCGCCAAGGTCGGCGGGAAGGGGCTCTTCGTAAAGGAGATCGAGGAGGCCATGCTCCGGCAGGAGATCGACGTCGCCGTGCACAGCATGAAGGACGTGCCCACATTCTTTCCTGACGGACTTCACCTCGGCGCCATCACCAGGCGCGAGGACCCGCGGGATGCGCTTCTGTCGCGGAACAAGGTCAAGTTCAAGGACCTTCCGAAAGGCGCGAAGGTGGGCACCAGCAGCCTCCGCCGGCAGGCGCAGCTCATGAACCTGCGGCCCGACTTCTTGATCGAACAGCTGCGGGGAAATGTCGATACGCGCCTCCGGAAACTCAAGGAAGGGCAGTACGACGCCATCATTCTGGCTGCCGCGGGCGTGAAGCGCCTGGGCCTTGCCGAGAACGTGACGGAGTACATCGACACGGATATCAGCCTGCCGGCCATCGGCCAGGGAGCCCTCGGCATCGAATGCCGTGCGGATGACCGGGAACTCAACGATCTTATTGCCTTCTTCAACCATGCAGACAGCCGCGTGTGCGTCACTGGCGAGCGCGCTCTTCTGCGGCGTCTGGAAGGCGGCTGTCAGGTCCCCATCGCCTGTTATGGTCAGATCAAGGACGGCAGGCTTGCACTTGCTGGGCTCGTGGGAAGCGTTGACGGGAAGCAGATCATCAAGGGGTCCATCGAAGGTCACCGGGACGAGGCCGAGCGTCTCGGCGTGACGCTGGC
>JBAIYC010000378.1:0-2708 GCA_037916085.1 Nitrospirota bacterium
CGCTTGCCGAACCCGGCGCCGCGCAGTTCACCGCGTCGGGACGCGTGAACAACGTGACGGTGGACCTGAAGAACGGTCCCGGCCCGATCACCGTCCTCCGCGGAGGCTTCACGGCAGACAGAGGGACCTTCGCGTTCACGAATGCTTACGCGGAGGCATCTGACGCATCGCTGCACCTCGGCGGAAGGATGGACAACTACCTCAGCTCCGCGCGGACCGGAACGTTCACCGTTACAGGCACCGTGGGCGGAAGCGCGCTCCAGTGGGTTTCTCAGCTGCTCGCTGTCCCGCCTGAGTACAGTATCAAGCCTCCCCTGTCGCTGTCCTCCCTGCGTCTTTCCTGGCAGGGCCGGGACGCTCTGGCTGTCGCGGGAACCGTCGCCTTCCCGAAGGGGCCGAGCGTGACAATCGACATGCTCCACGATCCCCGCAGGCTCACGATCAATACCCTGCGGGTCCAGGACGGCGATGATAAGGTCAACGCCAGCTTGAAGTTCGAGCAAAGAACGCTGGACCTCGCCGTTGCGGGGACGCTTCGGGAAGACACTCTTACGAAGGTCTTCGCGAACGAGCGACTGCTCCACGGCAGACTGTCCGGGGACTTCCAGTCCCATGTCCCGCTGGACCGCCCCCGCGAGTCGACCGCATACGGTACCCTGGAGGGAAAACGTCTGCCTCTGCCGATAGGCCTGACAACGCCGGCCATCATCGAGTATGTTGCACTGCGCGCGGATGGGCGCACGATCACTGCTGATGCGGCAAACATCAGTATCGGCAGTTCCCATGTTTCCTTCACGGGCACTGCCGCTGCTGCTCCCGGCGGCTATGCCGTGGACGGAGATCTCGCGGTGGACCGGATCGACCTGGATGCGGTCCGCGCGGCACTACGCACCGAACAGACCGCCACGAGCGACAGGCCCGCCGGAAAGCAGCCATCAGCAGGCGCAGGGAATTTCCCGCTGCGGGGCACCGTGCGGATGCGGGCGGATGCCATCACCAGTGGAAGATTGACGGCTGCCCCGGTGCTCGCCGACATCACCATCGCCGGCAGCAAAAGCATCCGGGCCGTCGTCAGGCAGGCATCGCTCTGCGGGCTGTCCGTTACGGGTTCGGCGGCTGTCACGGGGAATGAGGCTGAGTTCGACCTCCAGGCAGCGGCCGCCGGTCAGGAACTGGAATCGACGATGGTCTGCCTCTCCGAGGACCGGGTCAGGACCACCGGCGTCTTCGATCTGAAGGTCCACCTGACGTCTCGCGGACAAGAGCAGGCGCTTGTCAACAAGCTTGGCGGCACGGTGGAGTTCACGGCACGGAACGGGAAGATCCATCGCGCCGTGACGCTCATGCGCGTCCTGGCGCTGCTGAACATCACGGAGCTCCTGCGGGGCAAACTGCCCGATCCGGGCGCGGAGGGCATCGCCTACAATACGATGAGGCTGCGCGGAACGGTCCAGAACGGTATCCTTCAGGTCTCCGAAGCGGTGATCGACGGTTCCGCGATCACCGTTTCCGGCACCGGTGCCGTCGATATTCCGAAGAGAAGCGTCGATGCCATGTTCCTTATCGCTCCCTTCAAGACCTTTGATGCGATCATCAACGCCATCCCCGGATTGCGGTATATCATGGGAGGCAGCCTTATCGCCGTTCCTGTGCGGCTCCAGGGTCCGCTCGCGGAGCCCGAGGTCACCGTCATGAAACCGGCCGATGTGGGCGATCAGCTCGTCGGTCTCACGACAAGGGTGCTCAAGCTCCCCTTCAAGATCGTCGAACCGATCCTTCCCGGCGGGACGAAAGAGCCTTGAGCGCTCGCCGGCCGAAGAACAGCCCCGCCATGGCCCGGGCGGCAAGAAAGCCGATCACTTCGCCCCGGCACAAAAAAAAGCCGGCCCTGCAGGAGACCGCAGGGCCGGACCGTTTCGTAACACGATGCTTCCGGTCGTCAGGGGAACAGCTTCTCGCTGAACAGCCTCCGTGCAACGAGGGAAACGTAGGGTTTGATCTCTTCCTGCAGCGGCCCGTCGACCCGCGTCTCGGTCCGCACGAACCAGATGATCTTTTCGGTCCCCGCATCGAACAACTGGGTCCGCATGCCGAAGAACTCCCGCGTATGACCGTATCCCTGGGTGGTGGGAGCCGTCGGACCCGAGGAAGCGACCACGGCAGAAACACCGGCCCCGTACCCATACCCGAATCCGGTCTGGATCGTCATGCCGGGGATGTATTCGTTCTCTTGCCTGCCGGCATCCCGCTGGACGATCAGGACGGAATCGACCCCCAGTTCCCGCACCTTCGCCAGGACCGCGTCCTGCGCATCACGGGCCGAGACCTGATCGGCCGACAGGACACGGAAGCCCTCGGTCGCTTTGACACCTCGCTCCCGGAAGCGCTTCGCGAACTGGCTCTCGATCTCGCGCTGGACGGTCGGGTTCCCCGCTGAGGCGATCACCAGGACGTTCTGCAGCTTTCCCTGCGGATAGGAATCGTCCCGCCACACCTGCTTCACCTGCGTGGTGGCGCATCCCGAAAGCGCAAGGCAGATGGGAGGGACCAGCATGATCAGCGCACGGAACACCCGTCTACGGAACGACTTTCGCATGGGTCAGTCCTTTCATGACGGCGGCGGCGAAGGGCTTGAGCTGCTTGATCGCCCCTCCCTGGTACGTCGTTTGGGTCATCGTTGACCAGATGGGGCTGCCCGTGGAGGCCTG
>JBAIYC010000379.1:0-20964 GCA_037916085.1 Nitrospirota bacterium
TTGCGGCGGAAACGGGCGGATAGCTCAGCTGGGAGAGCACAGCCCTTACAAGGCTGGGGTCACAGGTTCGATCCCTGTTCCGCCTACCATGGCATCTCGATCGGGTCGGGGATTGACCACTCCGCACTCCGAATGCTGTATACATCGTTTGCTTCGTTGGGGTGGTAGTTCAGCTGGTTAGAACGCCGGCCTGTCACGCCGGAGGTCGCGGGTTCGAGCCCCGTCCACCCCGCCAGTCATCACCTTTGACCTGCCTCTATTGACTTCCAACGGCATTTCCTTTATCCTCGTTTTGTCCTGATGGGTTGTATAAGGTCACGTTTGTTCTACCAAGTCGGAACGGCTTCTGAGCGGGCAGGCAAGTGTCGGTTACGGCGGGCCCGCGCAGCAGGTGCGGATGAGAGACGCATTTCCCTTCCCGCCCCCACATCAGCTACGCCACGTCATGCTTTTCCCGCACCGTCCCGAAGTGCAGACTCATCACCGGAAGGGCTCGCTGTTGTTCCAGAACACCGTCAAGGAGAGCGACATGCTAGGATGGGAACTCGTACCGGTCTCGCTGGCGGCCGCGGCAGGCGGGTTCGTCAACGCGATCGCAGGAGGCGGCACGCTCATCACCTTTCCCATGCTGACCGCGGTCGGCGTTCCGCCGGTGATTGCAAACGTGACGAACACCGTCGCGCTCTGCCCGGGCTATGTCGGAGGAACTCTTGCCCAGCGCCGGGACCTGGCGGGCCAGAAGAAGCGGGTGTGGATGCTGCTTCCGACGGGCATCGTTGGCGGTATCACCGGAGGGGTCCTGCTCCTTTCTACGAGCGACGCCACCTTCCGTAAGCTCATTCCCTGGCTCATCCTGACCGCTGTCATCCTGCTTGCATTTCAGGACCGGCTGCGGAACGCGATCCTGTCGCGCATGGGCGTCGCCAGCCATCCGCACGAAGGATGGGCCATCCCGCCCATATTCCTCGCAGCGGTCTACGGGGGATACTTCGGAGCGGGGCTGGGCGTGATGATGCTCGCGGTGCTGGGGCTCTCGCTCGACGATTCGCTCACGCGGCTGAACGCATTGAAGCAGTCGCTATCGTTCGTCATCAATACCGCCGCTGCCCTCTTCTTCCTCTTCTCGGGCAAGGTGGTCTGGACGGCTGCGGCCGTCATGGCCGTGGGAGCGTTGGCAGGTGGAGTGCTCGGCGGCAGAGTGGCGAGCAGGCTCAAGCCCAGCGTCCTGCGATGGGCCGTGATTGCCGTCGGCCTGGTCGTTGCAGGGATCTATTTCACGAAGTGAACGACGAGATCACGCGATGTCAGACTCATTCTTGAATCAAGATCGGAGCTCCGACATCATTGCCCGCAGGATTGTAGCCAGGCAGTCCAAAGAGCTTGCCGTTCGCCAACTGACCCATGGTCATCAGATAGGTGCCCCCGAACCCGCACGAAGCGGGGACCATGTACTGAATAAAGGCATTCCCACCTTGCAGACTCCATACGTACGTGCCCACGGCGGATGGCGGGTTACCCGAAGTCGGATAGGTCTCTGCAGTGGAAGCCGCTTGACAGCCACCGAACGCATACACATACAAGTTATTATCGATGCCATTTGTGCCGCCAAGTACCCCTGCCTATGCCCCCCGCCTCCTCCTGCGCCGCCACAGCCAGTATGAAGATCGTTACAGAGAAATTCAGTATCAGCAAACCGGAGGGCCTTTTCATATTAAAACCTTCCTTTCAGCCCAGCCGCAAGATCTGCTGTTCCATCGTTCTTCAGATGCCAGTTGGCAAACTAAGCTCTCAACAATAAAAAGCCGAGCATGCCTCAGATAGTTCTTTCGGCAGCTCGGCCCTCTTGGTCGTCTAAGACCCGCCGCTTTCTGTCCCCGTCTCGCGATGGGTTTGGCTTTATCGGGAAATCCTGCGTATCAACAACAACGGGTCCGCGCTCTGCGTGAGCTCTTCTCGGTGATTCGTTGCCAACTCCGGCTACTATTCAGTTTAACATAGGAGAGACAACGATGGCGGGGTGCTCCTCTCTTTCATGCCATTCACTTTTCAGCCTTCATACCAGCGGCGCTAAGGAATTCCCGGGTGGTCACGACTGTTGCCTGAAACGGAAACACCTTGTCCATGAGCACCCGGTTGACCTCCGCATCCCTGTCTGCGCATGCATCCGAGATGACCGCGAGCTTGTAGTCCATGTCTGCGGCAGAGCGCACGGTGGAGAGCACGACGCCGCTCGTCGAAATACCAAAGAGCACCAGCGTGCTGATGTTCCTGGCCCTGAGGACCGTCTCGAGGTCGGTCGTCCAGAAGGCGCCCACGCGGCGCTTCGTAACGATGATGTCACCCGGCTGCGGGGCCACTTTTGCGTGGACCTCGGCTCCCGGCGTACCTTCACGAAGGAGCCCCGATTCCTTCAGACCGCTAAAGAGCCGGTTCTGCAGATTGATCTCGGGATAGCCGTCGCGGAAGCGCACAACTACGTAGATGACGGTCGCGTGGGCCTCTCTCGCCGCCTTGAGGATGGCGCCAGCCTTCTCCAGGAGCGATGCCTGCACGGTGTCCGGCAGCATGCCGAGGATGTCGTTTTGGTAGTCCATGATCAGCACCGCCGTCCTTGCGGGATTCAGGGAGAACGCGGGCTGGATGAGCACTGTTGTCTGCGCGCCCTTGACGGCGGGGTCCGGCATGTTGCTGCCTTTGTGCCCAGTCTGGCCGGTAGCAGCAAGAAGCACGGTTCCGGAGAGCAGAAGTGCGTTCGCGAACAAGATAAAAATGATCTTCTTCATACAGGTCCTCCTTACTAGCCTTTGCCATCTCTCGTCTAGCAGGTTGTCTTCGTTCCCCTCGATGCAGCGCCTACGACAGCACTGGTGAGCAGCGTCGCCGCGTTGATGTTCACGTATTGGCCCAAGACTGGAGGCGCAACGAAGTGCAGCCGGTCCCTCGCGTATGACATAGTTTAATTCTACCTCACCGCGAACACGTTCTCCGGCATGTGTGCGCCCTACCGCAAATACGACCGCGGCTCGATGAGCGTCTGGCGATGGACTGTTCTCTAGGATTCCAGCCGGTCGATATGAAGGAGCTGCGGAAAAAGCCGCATCCAAAGCACGACAACGAGCAGCGTTCCCGCACCGCCGATCAGTACGGCAGGCACTGTGCCGAACCAGTGGGCCGTGATGCCGGACTCGAACTCGCCCAGCTGGTTCGATGTCCCGATGAATAGCGAGTTCACCGCGCTCACCCTTCCGCGCATCTCGTCGGGCGTCTCGATCTGGACAAGAGACTGGCGGATCACGACGCTGAAGACATCCGCTGCACCGAGGACGGACAGCGCAGCGAGCGACAGGGGAAATGATGACGACAGGCCGAACACGATCGTGAAGAAGCCGAACAGTGCCACGGCGAAGAACATCGTCCGTCCGACCTTCCCCCGGAGCGGTCTGTGTGCCAGGATGACCGACATGGAGAGCGCCCCGACCGCGGGCGCCGAGCGGAGGAGGCCCAGGCCCCATGGCCCGACGAAGAGAATATCGCGAGCGTATACCGGAAGAAGCGCCGTTGCCCCGCCCAGGAGCACGGCGAAGAGGTCGAGGGAGATGGCGCCCAGGATGTCCGGCCGGCTCCTGATGAAAGATATCCCGGCGAAGAGCGTGGCGAGACTGACGGATTCGCGTTTCGCGGGTATACGGCGTACATGGATCAGGGTGAGAAACGATGCAGCAGCAAAGAAAAGGACGGTGACCATCGCGTAGACCGTCGTGGGGCCCGCCGCGTAGAGCAGCCCGCCGAGCGCCGGACCGAGGATGATCGCGGTTTGCATGGACGAGGCGGACGCCGCAGCGGCGCGCGGGATAAGCGGTGCCGGGACAAGGCCTGGCATGAGAGCGTGCATCGTCGGGCCTTCGAAGGCGCGCACCGCCCCGACGACGAACATGACGATCAGGATCCCCTCGCTGCCGAGCCTGCCGCTGTGGCTGCCCCATGCCAGCACGCCGGCGGCAAACCCCTCGGTGATCTGGCAGATGCGGGCGACGGCACGCCGGTCGTAGCGGTCAGCCACATGGCCTACGGCGAGCGTCAGGAGGAACATGGGCAGAAACTGCGCGAGGCCGACGAGGCCGAGGTAAAGCGCGCTGTTGGTGAGCGCATAGATCTGCCAGCCCACGGCGACCCCCTGCATCTGGAATGCGACCATGGATGCGAGCCGGCCGCATAAGAACCATACAAGGGGTCGCCGCTGAAGGATGGATGTCGAAGGGGAAGATGGAGGGTTCATGATCTTGGCGGATAGTTTATGGATGCTCTGCCGAGATGCTTGGCTCTTGCGGCATGAAGTCTCCATCTGGAGGTTTGGGTCGAATGAAACATCGGCCAACATCTTTTCCGTTTGTTGTTTCGGGCCTCGCGTTCTCCCCGACCTGAACTACCCTACTAACTCATATTGCGGGCACAACAGCAGTCACTCACTTGAATTCAATGATATACGTGCCCGTTCCTCCGCATGCGCTCCTTAATCACGTTCCGTCCTGTCCGGAGCGGCCGGCGGTTTCGTACGGAGATACCGGATCCCGGTCCAGGTCAAGAGGACCGCGAAGATGGTGCGCAGGGCGGCGTCGGACAGGGTTTGGGCAAAGGTCCCGCCGAGCCACGTTCCTGCGAGCACGCCGGTGACGATGCCGGGGAGGATTGGGGTCCGCACATTCCCAAGCTTCCAGTGCGTGTAAGCGCCCGTGCTGGCCGCCGGGACCATGACGAGCAGCGAGGTGCCTTGCGCTACGTGCTGGTCAAACCCGGCGAGGAGGACCATGGCAGGGATCATGATGGCGCCACCGCCCACGCCCATCATGCCGGAGGCGAATCCCGCAGCCGTGCCCGTCGCGAGCAGGACGGAGATGCGGACAGCGCCGGCGGTCAATGCCTGCGGCATCGCAAGGTAGGGTTTGAGCAGCATAAGCGCCGATATGACGAGCATATAGCCGCCGAACGCTCTCTTCAGTTTCCATGCCGGAAGGGAGTGGGCGAAATGAGCGCCGGCGCGCGCAGTGACGACCGCAGTGGCTGCGATCACGGCAGCGGCGGTCACGTCCACGTTGCCGTTCACCGCGTAGGTCACCGCGCCGACGAGCCCGGTGAAGACCAGGGCCACGAGGCTCGCGCCGTGTGCACTATGCTGGTCGAGCTTCAGGAAGGCGACCATCAGCGGGATGGAAATGATCCCGCCTCCGCCTCCGGTGATGCCGCCAAAGAGTCCGGCAAGAAGACCGATACAGAAGGTCATAAACGCACTCGCTGCAACAGTGGGAAAATCTCGGGTAGGACGGACAGGAGAGAACGAGTTGACCGCGAAGAACGCGAAGCAACGATCAGGCGGATGGGGCCTTGTTTCCCGATGCGCTCCGTGCTCCTTGGCAGTAAGGCCTGTTTGTTGAATCAGTCGTTCGTATCGGTCGTCGCCTCGCCGAACTGATTGCCGAACTGGTTCGCTGCGGTGATGCCGACCTCCTGAAGCATGCGCTTCATGGTGTCCGTCACAATGTCGAGCGAGACGCCCAGGGACAGCGCGAGCGAATCGAGGGGTTCACGCTTCCCGAAGTGCCGCTCGGCGATCAGGATCTTGAGGAAGTCCGCCTGGATGATCGAACGCAGCTCCTCGTTGGCGATGGAATGGCTGGCATAGGCCTCCTTCAGCTTCCTGCCGGCGGCGATGGCCTCCCGGAAGGCGTTTACCGCATCCTCGTAGATCTTGTCCTCCTCGGGGGTAAACTGCTTGAAACTGAACTCCGGCATGTCCTGTTTCTTCTCTTTACCCTTGTCTTTCTTCTTCATCGCTCTTCCTTTTGGGTCATCCCCGTGGGGTCGGGGATTCCGAAAGTGCTGGAATTCCGCTTGCACGGGAGTAACGAATCGCGGCTCAAAAACTACAGCATCCTTCTTTTTTCTCTGGGCCTTCGCTCCGGCACCTGGTGGTGCGGGATCTTTCCCTCGTTCCATTCCACAGAGACGTAGAGCCCGCAGTAGCAGCTCCCGTACTCCCTGATGTCCGGGTCGCGGTAGATGCAGGGGCAGAAGATGTCCCGGTCCTTTTCCTTGTCGCTCCAGGCAAGACGGCAGGGGCAGGACCTGTATCCGTAGCGCTTCTCGTTCGTAAGCAGCCCCCGCATGATGTCCATCACGAACTCCCGGTCCTTGTTGAGCCGGATGCCCTGCGACTGCGCGTATGTGGAGAGGATGTCGTAGAGCTGTTCAGGGGTCATGGGCTATTCTCCGAGTGCCTTCTTGATGCGCTCCTCGTTGAACCCGACGACCACATGATCGCCGATGCAGATAGTGGGAAAGGAACAGTCTGGATTCAGCCTGCGCACCTCGTCCATGACCTTTTCCCGTTCAGCACCCGTGAGCAGGTCCACGTCAGTGAACTCCACATCGATACCGGCTTCCCTGAAGAACTTCTTGGTGCGGTTGCAGTGCGAACAGGTACTGAGCGTAAAGAGCCGTATTTTCGGGGTTCCCGGCGGCACGATCCCTCCTCGATAGGTGGCGAAATATAACATGTTTTTGGCGTTCTTTGCAACGGAATTGCTGCTGAGGGGCTTTCTTGACATCCCCGGCAGGCGGGAATAAGATTAAAAAAGAGAGGAGTTTTGGCGGGCAAGGAGGTGTCCGTATGCCTGTCCTTTTGAGCATTGAGGCGAAGGGAAAACGCGTAGCGGTCGACGACGAAGGATACCTCGTGACCATCGACGAGTGGGATGAGGACATTGCCCGGGAACTGGCGCGGAGGGAAGGGGTCGGAGAACTGTCTGAGGACAAGATCGAAAGCCTGCGGTTCATCCGTGAGCATTACCGGAAGTTCAATTTTTTCCCGATCCTGAGCGCGGTATGTAAGAACGTCCATAAACCGAAGGCCTGTGTCGAGGAGGATTTCCTGAACCCGCTCCTAGCGTGGAAGCTTGCGGGCCTCCCGCATCCCGAAGAGCCGGTTATCAGCCTGCTCAAGGCCGGCCAGTCTCCGGGGTGATCGTCGGACGGCGCTGTCTTGCTGTTTCCTGTTTGACGGGAATGCATGGTTGAAGGGAAGTGTGACGACAATGAAGAACATTGTTCTCGTGTCTGCACTGTCGATCGCGCTCGTGTCCTGTTCGCCCGTCCTCAGCCGGGATCTCATGAAGGAGGGGACGCGCGAGTTCAATCCGTCCTATCTCGTCGAGACACCGGAGGCGTTCAAGGACCATCTGTTCATCTTTGGCGGCGTGATCATCGAAACAAAGTTGAAAGAACAGGGTTCGCAGATCGAGGGTCTGTTCGTCCCCGTGGACAGTTGGGGCTATCCGCAGGAACCTGCCCAGTACCAGGGCCGGTTCATCGCGCTCTATCCGCGGTCCAAAGGCCTGCTTGACCCCATGATCTACAAGAAGGGCCGTCAGATAACGCTAGCAGCCGATTTCGTGGAGGCTCGCAAGGCGAAGATCGATGAGCTGGAATACACGTATCCTGTCTTCGAGATACGCCAGATCTATCTGTGGGACCAGTATGCGGATTATCCCTATTACTCCTGGCCCCCTTACTACTACCCCTATCCCTACTATTATCCTTACTACGGGCCAATGTGGGGGCATCCCTATTATCCCTATTGGGGACCGCCCTGGTAAGGTATCTTCTTTCCTGAAGCAAGGAGGCAACCTTAGGCGAGGAAGCGAAACCGTGAGCTCCTGCGTTGCGGTCGTCCGGAAGCCACCGTAGATCCGGAGGGCCTTCTTTGTATTGCAAGACAGGAGGGAAACGGGTTTCAGCAGGCCGCGTTCTCCTGTCTCTTCATTTCTTTACCACGGTCCTCTTCCGCCAATTCCTTCCCTTTGCAGGAAAGTCGCTCCGGTAGTGACCCCCCACGCTCCCTTCCCGCTGAAGCGCCGAGCGCGTGATGAGCATCGCGGCGGTAATCATGTTCATGACCTCGAGCACGCCGCGATCCAGTGGCGGGTCCTTGATCATGCGCTCCCATTCGCGAAGCTTCCTTTGCGCCGCAAGGAGCCCTTTGCGGTTCCGGACGATCCCCACCTGCTCCCACATCACCTTCCTGAGCAAGGTCCTCACATAGTCCGCGTCGGAGGGAGTGAAGACGCCTGACGGCGTGCGTTCCAGTGCGGCAAGCACCTGCCGCGGAGGACGGCCGGGCGCGTCCTGCCTGGCCGCGTACCGGGCGGCCCCGAGGCCGGCGCGCTCGCCGAACACGAGCCCTTCCAGGAGCGAGTTGCTCGCCAGCCGGTTCGCGCCATGCACCCCGGTGCACGCAGCCTCGCCGGCGGCAAAGAGACCGGGGACCGTGGTTGCGCCCCAGAGGTCGGTCCTGACGCCGCCCATAATGTAATGGGCCGCAGGGGAGACCGGGACCGGGGCCGCGGTGATGTCCACGCCGTAGCTCATGCAGGTGCTGTGGATGCGCGGGAACCTTTTGCGTAGGTAGTCCGCGGACAGGTGGGTCATATCGAGGTAGACGTGGTCCGCTCCGGTGGCTAGCATCTCCGCATGGATGGCCCGGGTAACTATATCGCGCGGAGCAAGCTCGCGGGCCGGATGATAGCGGTCCATGAACCGGAGGCCGTGGATGTTCCGGAGCCTGCCTCCCTCACCGCGCATGGCTTCGGAGAGCAGGAACTGGGGTGCGCCGGGCCGGTAGAGCGCCGTAGGATGGAACTGCACGAACTCCAAATCCACCAGCTCGGCGCCGGCCCGCCATGCCATTGCGATGCCGTCGCCGGTGGCGACGGGGGGATTGGTCGTCCGCTCGAAGAGCCGTCCCGCGCCGCCGGTGGCGAGGAGCACGACGCGGGCCATGACGACCTGAACTTTCCGCTCCTTCTGTCGCACGATCACTGCGCCCACGCAGCGGCCCCGGTCGATGATGAGGTCCTCGGTGAATGCGAAATCGATCTTGGTCGCCCGATGCGTCGAACGCACCTTGTCGGTCAGGACGCGCAGGATCTCGTGGCCGGTGGAGTCGCCGTGGGCGTGGAGCACCCGGCGCTTGCTGTGGGCCGCCTCCTGCGTGAAGGCGAGCTTCGGCCCCTCCTGGTCGAACTCGGCGCCCCAGACGATGAGCTCGCGGATGCGCATGGGGCCCTCCTCGACGAGGGTCCCGACGGCCTTCCGGATGCAGAGCCCGTCGCCCGCCCGGATGGTGTCATCGAAGTGGATGGCGATCTCATCCTCGTCGGACAGCACGACGGCCACGCCTCCCTGGGCGTACTCGGTGCTGCTCTCGGACGGAGCGTCCTTGGTGGCAACGAGCACGTCGCCGTTTCTGGCGAGCTCGACAGCGGCCCGGAGGCCTGCAACGCCGCCGCCGATGATCAGGAAATCGGTGGTGAGATGTTCGATGGAGAAGGCCATGTGAAGATTTGGAGGTCGGCACTCTGCGGCCGACCGGATCTCATGCGACAGGACGCGGCGTACGTCAATCCGACGGAGGCACCGTCCAGAGCTGCCCCGGGCGATCCGATCATTGTCTCGACGGGCTCGGACCTTCCGTGGGGATGAAGGGGTTCTTCCCTTCGATGTCGGAGAGCATATAGGTCTTGGCGTCGAGGACCAGGGTCACCCGGGCCCCGTCCTTCAGGACCTTGCCCCCGGTCGTCTGCCAGTCGCCTTCCCATGTGAAGGTGACCTTGATGCCGTCCTTCGCGGGAACGGTGATGAGCGAACGGCTGAAGACGGGTTTGAAGTGGATCTTCTGATACGCGGAAAGGATCTTTCCGATGGATCGCTGGAATTCAGCGCGTTCCGGGAATTTCGGCGAGACCTTCTCCATGAACGCTTCAATGTCCCGGCGCTCATAGGCGCTGGTCAGGTCGCGGACGGTCTGCACGCTGTTCTCGCCCTGGATGCCGGCCGGGCCGAGCGTCGCCTTGCCACAGGCCGAAAAAAGGAGAGAGGCGGCCAGGACGATCATCAATGCTGTGATGCGATTCATGATGCCTCCGGAGAGCACGGACTGTGCTGACCCCTAGGATACAGCATGGCAAAGGGATGATGCAAGCCAAAATCGATGCGCCGCGACGATCAGACCCCTTGCTTCAGAACGCGCTTCAGGAACAGGCCGGTCGCGGACCCTTTTACGCGCGCCACTTCCTCGGGCGTCCCTTCCGCCACAACCTCGCCGCCCCGGTCGCCACCTTCGGGTCCGAGGTCGATGATCCAGTCCGCGGTCTTGATCACGTCGAGGTTATGCTCGATGACCACTACGGTGTTCCCGGCCTCCACGAGCCGTCCCAGCATGTCCAGGAGGCGCTGGGTGTCAGCGAAGTGGAGGCCCGTGGTGGGCTCGTCGAGAATATAGAACGTCCGGCCGGTAGCGCGGCGGGAGAGCTCCTTCGAGAGCTTGACGCGCTGGGATTCGCCGCCGGAGAGCGTTGTGGCGGACTGGCCCAGGGTGATGTAACCCAGTCCTACGTCGAGGAGCGTCTGGAGCTTGGACCGGACCGCCGGCACGTTCTGGAAGAACTCGAAGGCCTGCTCCACGGTCATGGCGAGCACCTCGGCGATGTTCTTGCCCTTGTACTTCACGTCGAGGGTCTCCCGGTTGTACCGTGCGCCGTGGCAGACGTCGCAGGTCACGTACACGTCCGGCAGGAAGTGCATCTCGATCTTGATGAGCCCGTCGCCCTCGCAGGCCTCGCACCGTCCGCCCTTCACGTTGAAGCTGTACCGGCCCGCCTTGTACCCGCGCACGCGCGATTCGGGGAGGCCGGCGAAAAGATCGCGGATCGGGCCGAAGGCTCCGGTATAGGTCGCCGGGTTCGAGCGGGGCGTCCTGCCGATGGGAGACTGGTCGATGTCGATCACCTTGTCGATGTGCTCCAGGCCGACGATGTCGTCATGTTTGCCCGCCCGCTCGGTCGAGCGGTAGAGCCGCTGGGCAAGCGACCGGTAGAGGATGTCCACGACAAGGGTGCTCTTGCCGGAGCCTGACACGCCGGTCACGCAGGTGAACACTCCCAACGGGAACTTGACGGTCAGGTTCTTCAGGTTGTTCTCGGCCGCGCCCGTGACGGCGATATGCCGCTCCGGCCTCCGGCGCGACGCAGGTACCGCGATGGCAAGCTCGCCGGAGAGGTACATGCCCGTGAGGGACCGTGGGTTCTTCTGGATCTCCTTGGGCGTCCCTTCCGCCACGACCTCGCCGCCGTGGACGCCTGCGCCGGGACCCATGTCGATGACCCGGTCGGCGGTCACGATCGTCTCCTCGTCGTGCTCTACGACGAGCACGGTGTTGCCGAGGTCGCGCAGCCGGACGAGTGTGTCCAGGAGCCTGCGGTTGTCGCGCTGGTGGAGCCCGATGGAGGGTTCGTCCAGGATGTAGAGCACGCCCACGAGGGACGAGCCGATCTGGGTGGCGAGGCGGATGCGCTGACCCTCGCCGCCCGAGAGCGTGGCCGCCCCCCGGTCGAGCGTGAGATATTCGAGCCCCACATGCACCATGAAACCGAGCCGCTCGCGGATCTCCTTCAAGATGCGCTTGGCGATGATCGATTCCTTCTCCGTGAGGGGGAGGGTGGAAAAGAACTCGAGGGAGCGCTTGACGCTCATCTTTGTGATGTCATAGATGGAGAGGCCTGCGACCTTGACGGAGACCGATTCCTTTCTCAAGCGGCTCCCGCCGCAGTCCGGGCAGGTCTGGTAGTTCATGTACTGCTCCATCTCCCATTGGGTCGCGAAGGAGTCGGTCTCGTCATAGCGCCGCTTGAGGTTGGGGATGATGCCCTCGAAGGGCCTGCAGGTGTTCCGCGCGCTCCGGATCGTCTGCTTTCCCGTGTCATTGCCCGTTCCAAAGAGCAGCATCTTGAGCTGAGCGGGCTTCAGTTCCTTCACCGGCGCATTCACGTCGAAGCCGCAGCTCCTGGCCATATCGTGGAGCTGTTCGAAGTGATGGACCGAGGTGCGCTTTGCCCAAGGCTTGATGGCGCCCTCGCGGATGGACAGGTTTTTGTTCGGGATCACGAGCTCAGGGTCGAACTCCAGCAGGCCGCCCAGTCCATCGCAGGTCTGGCAGGCTCCCTGAGGGCTGTTGAACGAGAAGGAGTTGGGCGCGATCTCGGGGTAGCTGATGCCGTCCACGGTGCAGGCCAGCTTCTCGCTGAAAAGGCGGTCCTCCTTCTTGTCCACCAGGTTCACAATGACCAGTCCGTCTGCCTGCTTGAGCGCCGTCTCTATGCTCTCGGCGAGCCTGCGCTCGATGCCGGGCTTCACCACGAGACGGTCGATGACGATCTCGATGTCGTGTTTCTTCTTCTTGTCCATCGGGATCGGCTCGGCGAGTTCGTGGACCACCCCGTCCACCCGGGCCCGCACGTAGCCCGACGCTCCGGCAGCCATGAGCTCCTTCCGGTACTCGCCCTTGCGGCCGCGGACGATGGGCGCCAGGACCTGGATGCGCGTCTCCGCAGGAAGCTCCATGACCGCATCGGTGATCTGCTGCACCGTCTGGGCCGAGATCTCCCGTCCGCAGATGTAGCAGTAGGGTTTGCCGATGCGGGCGAAGAGGAGGCGGAGATAGTCATAGATCTCCGTCACCGTGCCGACGGTGGAGCGGGGGTTCCTGCTCGTCGTCTTCTGTTCGATAGCGATGGCCGGGGAGAGTCCATCGATGGAATCCACGTCCGGCTTGTCCATCTGGCCGAGGAACTGGCGGGCGTAGGCGGAGAGGCTCTCCACGTACCGCCGCTGGCCCTCAGCGTAAATGGTGTCGAAGGCAAGGGAGGACTTGCCCGATCCCGAGAGGCCGGTAATGACGACCAGTTTGTCCCGTGGGATCTCCAGGTCAATGTTCTTCAGGTTGTGCTGACGGCAGCCTTTGATGACGATCTTGTCCATGTTCCAAACCTTGCTGTACGGGGTAGGGGCGGGTTGCAGAACTATCCCTGCGTATGCCCTGAATTTCGGGCGAATTAAAATTATAACTCCCGGCAAAGAAGAGATAAAGGATTTTGTCGTCGTGACGCTTATCCCGGCTGGGGCACGCGCGGAGCGCATGACGTCTTCTGGGGTGCCCGCGGACCATGTACCGTCGATTCCACGGTGCTTTCCGGCAGATCGCGCCTGCACATTTGCTGGGCTTGCGTGAATTCATGAGGCCTCGGGTTGACAGGGCCCAAAGACCCGTTATAGTTGTAAGTATGAAACAAAACGTGCGTGCATACGCCGAAATTCGTAGCTCATGCTCCTGACCTTTGACCGAGGGAAACGGAGGCAATTATGGGCGATCTGACAAGCACGAAAGACTTGAACGGCATCCTTGGACTTGACAGACTGTTCGGGATAGAGAAGTGGCTGATCCGCAAACAGATGGCCCATTTAGGCAATCCTCCCGTTGCGCTTGTCATCGGGAACGGCGCGGCCTATTCGCCAAGGGAACAGCCGGTCGGCACGGTCGCTGTCCGCGATAGAAGGACACTGTTGAAATTCTTCGCCTATCCCGAGCTCTTCTTCGGCGAGGCCTACAGCGAGGGGAAGATCGAGGTGGAGGGGAACCTGGTCGAGGTTCTGCAGGCTGCATACACATGCATGGCGAAAGCACCGGCGAGGGCTCTGGCCGAGGCCTGGAGAACAAAGATTCTCAGTCGGCCGCGCCTGAACACGCTCCGCGGATCGATGAAGAACATCCATGCGCATTACGATATCGGCAACAGTTTTTACCGGCTGTGGCTTGACGGGAATATGCAGTATACCTGTGCCTACTTTTCGTCATCATCGGCTACCCTGGAACAGGCTCAGATCGCCAAGATGGACCATATATGCAGGAAGCTCATGCTGATGCCCGGGGAAACGGTCGCGGAAGCAGGGTGCGGATGGGGCACCCTGGCGCTGCACATGGCAAAACAGTACGGCGTCAAGGTTAGAGCCTACAATATTTCCCATGAGCAGGTCACGAGTGCCCGAGAACGGGCCAAGGCGGAAGGGCTGAACGACCGCGTGGAGTATATTGAGGACGATTATCGGAACATGGAAGGCAGGTACGACGTTTTCGTGTCCGTCGGCATGCTGGAACACGTGGGCACGCAGTATTACCGGGAACTCGGCAGGATCATCGGACGTTCGCTCAAGAAGGGCGGCAGGGGGCTCATCCATTCCATCGGACGAAACAAGGCTGAACCCATGAACCCCTGGATAGAGCGGCGCATCTTCCCCGGTGCCTATCCGCCGACCCTGCGCGAGATGATGGAGATCTTCGAGCCTTTCGGATTCTCCGTTCTCGATGTCGAGAACCTCCGGCTCCATTATGCGAAAACGCTGGAGCACTGGCTGGGGCGGTTCGAACGGTCAAGTGACCGGATCAGGACGATGTTCGATGAGAAGTTCGTCCGCGCGTGGCGGCTCTATCTTGCCGGATCCATTGCGGCTTTTGCCGCCGGGAACCTGCAGCTCTTCCAGGTGGTCTTCGCCCATCCGAACAAGAACGACCTGCCATGGACGCGGGCTCATCTCTATTCGGAGACCCTCGGCCACCGGAGGTCACATGGAACTTTGTGATGTTCTCATCGTGGGCGGAGGCCCTGCCGGCTCCACGCTCGCCTGGAAGCTGCGGGGACGCGGCCTGGACGTGCTCGTCCTCGACAAGAGCACCTTTCCGCGCGACAAGGTCTGCGCAGGCTGGATCACGCCGGCGACCGTCGAGCTTCTGCACCTGGACACGGACGACTACTCCCCCGGGCGGGTGCTGCAGCGTATCAGCGGGTTCAGGACCGGCATGATCGGGGGGCCCGAGGTCGTTACCCGGTACGGAAGCACGGTCAGCTACGGTATCCGCCGCGCCGAGTTCGATCACTACCTCCTCCGGCGCAGCGACGCGCGTCTCCGGCTCAGTGAGCCTCTCCGGTCCATGGAACGGAAGGACGGCGCCTGGATCATCAATGGCGACGTGACAACACCCCTCGTGATCGGCGCCGGAGGCCACTTTTGTCCCGTTGCACGCTCCCTCAGGGGGGATCAGCAGCAGAACGAGCCGGCGGTGATCGCCCAGGAAGTAGAGTTCGAGATGGACGAGGCCCAGCAGCGGGAGTGCCGGGTGGTGGGAGACACTCCGGAGCTCTATTTCTGCGAGGACCTGAAGGGATACGGCTGGGCTGTCAGAAAAGGGAATTTCCTGAACATCGGGCTCGGCCGTGAAGACAGGCGGGGCGTGACGCAGCACGTCAGGTCCTTCGTCACTTACCTGGTAAAGAGAAAGAGGATCCCGGCGGATGTTCTCCCGTCCTTCAAGGGCCATGCCTATATGCTGTACCACGGCGCGCCGCCGACGCTTGTCGGGGACGGCGTGATGCTCATCGGAGACGCAGCAGGACTGGCCTATCCGAAAAGCGGGGAAGGGATCCGTCCTGCCGTGGAGTCGGCCCTGTGCGCGGCTGAGGTGATCCTGTCAGCTTCCGGGGATTATCGACGCGGCAGGCTCTTGCCGTATCCTTCCCTCCTGGCGCACAGTTTCGGCAAGGACGGGCCCGCTCCCGGCCTCGTGCCTCAATCCGTGAGACGCTTAGTTGGCCGCAGGCTCATGGCAAGCAGATGGTTCTCTCGGCATGTTTTGCTCGACCGGTGGTTCCTGAATGCCCGCCGACCCGCGTGATGCTACGAAGCGGGTCGCTCAGCCCCCCCTGGTCTGTCAGTATCGCTGTGCAATGACAGATTCCTGGACCGGTTCATTCCCGATAAAGCCGAACCCTTCGTGAAAGGGAGCGGAACGCGACAGGTCCTGGGAAGCAGACAGCCGGGCCGCCGAAGCGCTCCCCTTGGGCGGTCCCGGCTTTCTGTTTTTGCAGGTGTGTCTGCCGAGGCGATAGCGCGAGGTAGGGAGGGAGACGTGTTAGCGAGGCAGCTCATGCAGAAGGACCTTGTGACAGTTCTTCCCACTTCAATCGTGTTCGACGCCGCCGTGAAGATGAATGAATATCATGTCGGCTCGGTGCTCATCGTCATGGGGTGATGGTCACATGCCGGCATCCGCAAGGGAAGCCATCCGCATCCTAATTTTTTGCGATCGTCCTTTTCCCGCTTCTTGTTTGCCCTCTCCGTCTTGGGCGACCAGTACGCGCGAACGCCGGCAGATGGTCGAGCAGGGAGCGCTGCCTTCCGCCTGTCCCAAAGAGAATGCTGTAAACTTGCCGGAAATGGTGTAGTATGCAAGGCCAAAATCCTGCCCAATATATTTGGGTCGGATGGGGCCTCTGGTCACGGCGATCGATCGCCGGAATGCACTCCCGAGGCGACGGCAGGTCGATCATGCGAGCAAGCATCTTTTCCCGGCTCATGATGGGCTATCTTCTCCTGCTCATCCTGTCTATGAGCGCGAGCTTTTATGCCGTCCTTCAGCTCGGCAAAATCGGCGATGTGATCCACTCCATCATCCTCGTGGACACATCCCTCGTGGACATCCATAAGAACCTTACCGATGCGCTCCTGTCGGAAACGCGGTACGAGAAAAAGTTCATCATCATGAACGACCCGGCTCTCTACGAGGGGTTCCTTGGCGAGAACCGTGAGTTCGAAGAACAGCTGCGCCAAGCCTTTGTTCGGGTGGAGTCGCCGGAGGTGAGGGATGTGCTGCGCGAGATCTCCGACCTGCATTTTTACTATCGGGCCCTGTTCGAGGAGGAGGCCGGCCTGCTCCGGGCCGGCGAGCAGTATTCCGCAGGATGGTACGGCGAGGCCAAGGACGGGTTCATCAATGCCCTGCTCGAAGAGCTTGTGCAGATCCGGGCCCTGAGCCAGCGGAACATCGTCACGAAGATCACCGAGCTGAACAAAGCGGGTGCCAGCGCGACGAAGGCTGCGATGTTCATTACGGTCGCCGCATTGGTGGCAGGGATCGTGATCTCCTTTCTGATTACGCGGAGCATTACCGTGCCGCTGGCGCGCATAAAGAAAAAGACGGCGGAGATCGGCAGCGGCATCTACACGGCTGACCTGGTCGTGGCGTCGCCGCGCGAGGTCGGCGCGCTGGCTCAGGCGTTCAATTACATGAGCGCCAAGCTCAAGGAAGTGGACACGATGAAGTCCGACTTCTACGCGCTCATGTCTCACGAACTTCGGACGCCCCTCACGTCGATCAAGGAGGGAACGAACCTGTTCCTCGAGGGACATGGCGGACCGGTTACGCAGAAGCAGAAACGTCTGCTTACGATCATTGCTGAGGAGAGCAACCGCCTCATCGATCTCGTCAATTCCTTGATGGACCTGTCAAAGCTCGAAGCAGGGATGGTTCCCTACAACTTCGTTGAAGGAGAGCTCCCACCGCTCGTCACGCGTGCCATGGTCGAGGTCGTACCGCTGGCCGAGGCGAAGCGCATCCGGATCACGAAGGACATCGAGGAAGTCCCGCGCATCTCCCTGGATCCGGAACGGATCCTCCAGGTGCTCAGGAACCTGATCGGGAACGCGCTCAAGTTCACGCCAGCCGGAGGGTCGGTGACGGTCGCCGTCCGCCGCCGTGAGGGCGGCGTCGGCGTCTCCGTGACCGATAACGGCCCGGGCATTCCGAAAGAGCATCAAGCCGCGATCTTCGACAAGTTCCGGCAGGCAACGCGTGCAGGGGCCGTGAAAATCGCAGGGACGGGCCTTGGCCTGGCCATCGTCAAACATATCATAGAGGACCACGGAGGGACCGTATGGGTGGAAAGCGAAGCAGGACAGGGCAGTACCTTTACCGTTGTGCTGCCTGCGCGTTCGTGATGGTCCTCGCGGCCTGCTCGTCCTTCGACACGCTGTTCAGCGGAAATGAGCCCTATGCTCACCTGAGCCGAGTCGAGCCTCTCATGGTCCAGCACGATTTCGAGGGGGCGCTCCGGGAAGGCCAGGAGGCGCTCACTCTTTCACCGAAGGCCCCGCCCGGTGACGAGGCGCTCTTTGCCATGGCGCTCGTATATGTGCACTATGCGAACCCGAAAAAGGACTACCGCAGGTCCATCGTTCTTTTCTCCCGCGTGGTGAAGGAATTTCCTCGTAGCCCGCGCGTCGAAGAGGCGAAGATCTGGATCGGCGTGCTCGAGGCCATCGAAAAAGCGAAGCAGGTGGACCAGGACATCGAAGAGCGCAAGAAAGGACTGGTGAAGTAAGTGGCGGCCGCGGGCAAGCTCCTGATCGTGGATGATGACCGGAACCTCCTGGAACTGATCCAGATGCGGCTCGAATCCTCAGGGTTCGAAGTGGTGACCGCACGCCGTGAGGCGGACGCACGGGCGGCAGTTGCCGGAGATGTGTTCGATCTGGCGATCGTGGATCTGCAGCTCACCGAGCAGGACGGCATCTCGCTCATGGAAGACCTGCACCGGACGAGCCCCGATCTCCCGGTCATCATCCTCACGGCCCACGGCAGCATCGAAAGCGCCGTCGAGGCCATGAAGCGGGGAGCCGCCACGTATCTGACCAAGCCCTTCGATGCGCGGGAGCTGGTCCTGCATATCGGGCGGGTGCTGGAGCAGCGAAGGCTCGCATCGGAGGTCACCCGGCTCAGGGGCCTTCTTGCCGAGCGGTACGGTTTCGAGAACATCGTTGCGCGGAGCGAAGCCATGTCCCGGGTCCTGGACGTTGTCTCGCGAATCGGCGAGACCGACTCCACCGTATACATCTACGGGGAGAGCGGTACGGGCAAGGAGCTCATCGCCCGGGCGCTCCACCTCGCCAGCGGCAGGAAGGACAAGCCTTTCGTGGCGGTCAACTGTGCGGCGCTTCCCGAGACGCTGCTCGAAAGTGAGCTCTTCGGCCACGAGAAGGGGGCGTTCACCGGCGCGGTCAGGGCATCGAAGGGCCTCTTCACCCGTGCAGATGGCGGCACCGTCTTCCTCGACGAGATCGGCGACATGCCGCTTGGGATCCAGGCGAAATTCCTCCGGGTGCTGCAGGAGCGTCAGGTCACGCCGCTCGGAGGCGACCGTCCTCTTTCCGTGGACGTGCGCGTGATCGTCGCGACCAACAAGGATCTGGACAAGCAGGTGGCGCAGGGACTCTTCCGAGATGACCTCTACTACCGGATCCATGTCATACCACTACTGCTGCCGCCTCTGCGCGAGAGGAAGGAAGATATTCCCCTCCTTGTAGAGCACTTCCTGAAGAAATACGGGACGCAGATGGGGAGGGCGGTCAAGGGACTGGCGCCGAAAGCGCTGCAGCGCCTCATGTTGCACGACTGGCCGGGAAACGTCCGAGAGCTGGAGAACACCATCGAGTATGCCGTGGCCATGACGCGCGATGACGTTATCGGCGAGGAGTGCATTCTCCCCGCCAAGTCGAGCGGGTCCATAGCTCCGGTCAAGCCGCTCAAGGAGGCGAAGGACGCCTTTGAGAAGGAGTATCTCGTCACGATCCTCAGGGTCGCGCGAGGGAACGTTTCGCAGGCGGCGGAGCTTGCGGGCAAGTATCGGGCTGATTTCTACTGGCTGTTGAAGAAGCACGGCCTTAGTCCCGGGGATTTCAAGAACGAGCCGGACTCTGCCTCGAATCCATGACCGATCGTTCTTTCTTGTGAGCAAAGAAAAGAAGAGAGGCCGTCTCTTTTGCCGCCGATACCTCTGAGGGGCGTTGGTTTCTGACGTGTCCTTGGGGGAAAATCCTTCGCTGATGGATAGCCCGTAGGGAATTTCCTACCCCCCCAAATATCCTGACTTTCCGTGCCATCTGCCCTGCCTTGACGAAAAGAAATACTTTCAGCTGTAGGAGAAACCAGACAGGTCCGCGAAGATCTTCCCGCCTTGTTTTGCTCACCTGGGCATAATTTATTCGGCTAATCAGTAGGATAGACTCTTCCCATCGTTCTGGCATGTCCATTGCTTTAGAACCTGCTATCTATATATCAAAGGGTCATAGCACGTGCGTTTCCCGGTTTTGCTACCTAAGTGCCGAAGAGAGCGCTCACCCAGGAGGGTATCAAAATGGACCTGAGCTTTTTTCCGAGCAGGCAGAACATGTACAAGGAGGTACAGCTATGGGTCACGCTCAACAAGTTGGACATGCTTCTGGGTCTCTGCAATTGCTGCGCCTACAAGGTATTCGGCTGCGCGATGGCGAACCGGTGCAGGGCCTGTCACGTGCAGAACGGCATACAGAAACTTATACATATACAACAGAAGGAGATGCGGGAAGCCGTCGAAGGCGAGGAGCTGCTTGGCGCATGCTGAGGGGTGCCGGAAGGCTCGGCAGGACGCGTGGTGGACCATTCGCAGCACTGGCTCTGCTCGGGTTGCTCATGCTTGGGGCCGCAGCACCATCGGTTGCCGCGCCGTCGGCAGTGACAGCGCACCCCGTTCGCAGCGCCGATCGAGCGGTGGAATCCATCGAACGCTACAAAGTGCTTGCTACGATCGAAGCCCGAACGAGCGACGAGAAGACGCTGGAGCGGATGCGGGAGAAGGTCGGCCTCCTGAGCGGCAGGAAGCTCCGGCTTGCCGCAGCTCTTTGCGACCGAATGACACGCGACGAGAGATCTGCCGGGGCGGACCTTGCGTACTCCCTCGTGACGGCGCTCGTCGTACTGTCCTAAGGTAACAATCAAGGGAGGGAACCAAGATGAAGAACATTTCGCACATGCTCTACCACATCGTGGTCATCTTGCTGGGTGCGGCGATCGCGTTGTCGCTTCCGAAGACCGTCAGCTATCTTGCCGGCAGAGCGCTGGCACTCTGGACCTATGTGGAGAACGAAAGGGTCTTTCTTATATCACTTGAGATCGCCACCGCTGTCCTTTTGGTCCTGCTGTTCAACTACCTGACCCGTTCCTGGCAGGACCGGCGGCTCTCGCGCATGGCAAAGAGTGCGGGACTCACCCTTGTTGCGTACGCGCGCGGTATCTTTACGCGGAAGCGGATGAAGGAACTGAAAGAGCGTCAGGGGGCGGGCAAGGACGTCATGCTGATCGGCTCAACGGGCTTCCGGACCTTCGTGGACCCCGAAGGGGACCTGCATCGAGTGCTCCAAACCTGCCGCGAG
>JBAIYC010000380.1:0-5932 GCA_037916085.1 Nitrospirota bacterium
CGCAGTCTCCGGAAGCGCTCAGCAGGCTCATGATCGGACTTGGGCAGTCACGGTCGTTCAAGAACCCGCTTCTGAAGCGGCAATCCATGGACAAGGGGATCCTTTCGTTTAATGTTATCGTCCATTATACTGAAATTCCCAGAGGCGAAACGGCTCCGGGAACTGGCCGGCAGCGCCGTCGTTAAGCGTTTTCGCGGCATTGTGGCGCTCTGCCTGGGGCTGATCATCGTCGACCTGTTCGTCTATGCCTTGGCCCTGACGCCCGCAGAGGCACGTCTCGCACACCAGCAGGAGCGGTATCGGGACCTGAAGAAGCAGTATGCCGACGCCGTGCTGTTCCGGAAGCAGAAGGAGATCCTGAAGGGCCTTCAATCCGGCATCCCGACGCAGAAGGATGTCCCGATCCTGATCAGGGATCTGGTCCAGACCGCGAAACGCCTGAACCTTGCAGTAGGTGCGATCACCTCGGATATCCCGCAGCCGGGAAGCGGGGGCTTGGCCATGCTCACGTTCTCGGTGCCGGTTTCCGGCACCTACGGGGGCATCAAGCGCTTTATTCACGAGATCGAGACCTCCGACCGTGTGATCGGGATCCAGGACCTGAAGCTGGAGGCCGAAAAGGGGACGGTCAAGCTTCAAATGAAGCTGGTCACCTACATACGCAGTGAATAGTAACATGAACCGAGAACCGCGAACTGCACGGAGAGCCGTCGAACCGTCATGACATTGACACCACAACAGCAGAAGAAGCTGCTGCTGGGCCTCGTTACGTTGCTGGCAGGACTTATCCTGTATCGGGCTTTCAGCGCCGACGTGACGCAGACGGCGCCGCTCACCTATACGCGGGGGATGAAGGTCGCTTCGCCGGTCCGGAGAGGTTTGCAGCAGACGGGAGAAGGGCAGGACGCACTGACGGTATTTCTGTCGCGGCGTATGGAGAGCTACCCGGGCATGATGCGGGACCTCTTCCGGACCACCACGCCGAAGCCGGTGGTGATCACAAAACCCGTGGCGCCGGTTACGATCCCCACGGTGACCGTGCCTGTGAAGACCCCCGAGGAAATCGCTGCTGATGCGGCACGGACCGATCTTTCGACGTTCCGCTTTCTAGGCTACCTTACCGATAAGGACAGCTCGCTGTTCCTTTCCAAGGGAGGCGAGCTGTACATTGCAAAGAGTGGAGACACTCTTCTGAAGAGCTATAAGATAAAGTCTGCGGGGAAGGATTATGTGGTCCTGTACGACACTGCGACCAATGTCGAGGTCCGCATCGAACTGACCGGTAGCGACGCAAAAGGAAAGTGATGAGAAACGGGATGGCGTACCGGGTTGTGGCATCATGCTGGCAAGATGCGCGGTTTCTGCGCATGGCGGAGAAGGGGAGGAGCCTATGAAGAGGGTCTGGGTGGTCCTGGCGGCAACGGTTCTGTCGGCCATGCTTGCCGGTTGCGCCGGCTCGCAGGCGTTCAGGCGCGGAGAGGAATATTCCAAGCGCGGCGAATGGGACCTCGCTGTGAAAGAATACCGTGATGCGCTGAAGAAGAACCCCCAGGACATTGAATACCGTTCCGCGCTCCTTCGCGCCCAGGAAACGGCCGCGAATGAACATTATAAAAGGGCGCGGTCGTTTCTGAAGGAACGCAAGCTCGATCAGGCCATCGTTGAACTCCAGCAGGCGATCTACCTCAATCCGACCAACGCCGCGATCCAGGGCGCCCTCAAGTCGGTCCTGAACATGAAACAGGCCGAGGAACATTACCGCGCCTCCCTTACGTTCATTGAGCTCAACCGGCTATCCGAGGCCATCAATGAGCTGAGCCGCGCGGTGGAACTGGACCCGGAGAACGCCAAATATCAGGACTCGCTGGAGAAGATCCAGAAGAAGAAAAACGAGACGGAACCGGACGAAGCACTCACCCTTGCGTCGGACAAGCCCATCACCCTGAATTTCAAGAATACCAATATCAAAGAGGTCTTCGAACTGCTGGCGAAGCTGGCCGGCATTAATATTTTGTTCGACGAGGAGGTCCGCGCCCAACCGGTGACGGTTTTCGTAAAGGATGTGTCCTTTCAGTACGCCTTGAATCTGCTGTTATCCACGAACAAGTTGTTCATGAAGAAGATCAGCGCCGATACGATCATCATTGTCCCGAAGACGAAGGCCAAGCTGGACCAGTACCAGGACCTGGTCATGAAGACGTTCTACCTGAACAACGCCAAAGCGAAGGACGCCGTGAACCTTCTCCGTTCCATGCTCGATACGCGCAAGGTCTACGTGAATGAGGTACTGAACTCGATAACCGTGCGCGATACGCCGGAAAAGATCAAACTCGTCGGGAAGGTCCTCGCCGCGAACGACCTCAAGGAGGCAGAGGTCATCCTGGATGTGGAGATCCTCGAAATCGACCGGAACAAGAGCCTGCAGTACGGATGGAATTTTCAACCCGGATTGACCGCGGCTGCGACAATCGTCGGCAGTCAAGCGAATGTCTCGACGAACACGAGCACGGGCACCGCCGGATTATCCACGGGGATCTCGCTTCAGGAACTCCGGAACCTGAGCGCCGGCAACGTTATGCTGACGCTCCCGAGCGTCGTCCTGACCCTCATCAAAACGGACACGGACGCCCAATTGCTGGCCAATCCCCGCGTAAGAGTGCTCAACAACAAGACAGCCAAGCTCCATATCGGCGACAAGATCCCCGTTCAGACCTCGACGGTCCAGTCCACGGCAACCGTTGCGGTGACTTCGACATTCGAGTATAAGGACGTAGGCATCAAGATGAACATTGAGCCCAATATCCAGCTGAACAATACGGTAACGCTCAAAATGAGCCTGGAGGTCAGTAATCTGGGGAACCTTATTGATTTCGGGAATGGTCAGAAGCAATATTCCTTCGGAACGCGCAACACTGACACGACCGTCAACCTCCGCGACGGCGAGACCGTGATCATCGGCGGTCTCATTAATGACCAGGTTCGCAAGTCGATGAACAAGATCCCGTTCCTCGGCGATCTCCCCATTCTTGGCAAGCTCTTTTCGTCGACGGACGACGAGGCGGTCAAGACGGACATTCTTATGTCCATCACTCCCAATATCGTGAGAAGCCTCGAACTTCCCGACAAGGACAGTCAGTCGTTCTGGTCAGGTACGGAAGAGGCATACGATGTGAAGCCGCTCTTTGTGGCCGGCGATTCCAAGAGCTCGAAGCCGGCCGAAAAACCCGCGGACAAGGGAGCGGTCCTGGATGCCTTGGCCAAACGTGAACAGCAGCAGGCCGAGAAGGCCGGCGAGGTCAAGGGGGAAACGAAGGCTGCTCCCGCCGCCGAGGCGAAGGCCGTGTCCATGGCTGCCCTCGAACTGCGTCCCGTACAGGCAACTGTTCCGGCCGGGCAGGACGTGCGGTTCGATTTGGCTGTCGACAAGGTGAAGGAACTGTACGGTGCCATCATTACGATCAGCTATGATCGCAATGTCCTGGACTTCAAGACTGCGACGGAGGGAGGTTTCCTCAAGAAGGACGGACAACAGACCTCCTTCCTGTTCTCCAACAATATCAAGGCCGGTACGGTCGATCTCTATATCACCCGGATCGGCGACGTGGGCAACGTAGAGGGCGCGGGCGTCCTTGGGACTGTTGTGTTCCAATCCAAGATTGCCGGCCAGAGTGCCGTCCAATTCAAGAACGTGAAGCTCAGCAACTATAGCCGCGAGCAATTGACGACCGAGACCAAGAACGCGACGGTGACGGTCAAGTAGCACGAGCGGAGCGCGGAATGGGAAGATCGACCCAGAGGGGTCTCACCTTGATCGAGCTGCTCGTTGTCATTGCCATTATATCGATATTGGCGACGGCGGTCATGCCCCTGTCCCGGATGACGGTAAAGCGCGTCAAGGAGACAGAGCTCCGAAGCGCGCTGCGCACGATCCGTAACGCCATTGACGCTTTCAACAAGGACTGCATCACCAAGAAACTAGCGACGGAGAACTGCAGCAAGGACAATTTTCCGGAGACCCTCGAGGCGTTGACCCAGCCGCTGAAGCTTTCCGGGACCGGCGACAAGACGCGGAAATATCTGCGGCGTATACCTCGCGATCCGATGATGCCGCTCGACTCCGCGGAGAATACGAACAACTGGGGCATGCGCTCGTTTAGCGACCTTCCCGACTCGACACAGTGGGGAGGGGAGAATGTGTACGATGTATATTCCAAGAGCAGTGCCGAAAGTCTCGACGGCTCAAAGTACGATACCTGGTGACGTGCGCATGCCGCACAAGGGAGACGGTATTCCTCTCGGGAAACGCCGTTCGCCGGCGGATAAGGCGGCTAACGGCCTCCCCGTTTCTGACGGGAACACTATGAATGCTAGGAAAGAACGCTGGGCAAGCGGGAACCGCGGGGGACGCAGCGACCGTGGTTTCACACTGCTGGAGCTCATGATCGTTCTGGCCGTCATGGGAATCCTCCTCGCCATTGCGCAGCCGAACCTGAAACAGGCCATCACGCGCGCCAAGGAATCGGTGCTCCGGGAAGACCTCTTTCAGATGCGCGACGCGCTGGACCAATACTATGCCGACAGCGGCAAGTATCCCGCTCAGTTGCTCGATCTCGTGAACACTTCCGATAAGTCGCGCAGCTATCTCCGTGATATCCCCAAAGATCCTTTCACCGGCGCCGCGGACTGGGTGACCATTTCCCTGGATACCGAGGACGGCGGAGTGTTCGATGTGCACAGTTCGAGCACCCTCGTTGCCGCGAACGGGACCGCGTATAATACCTGGTGACGGACGATCTGCAATCGTGTCGATAGACGCCCGGGAGAAACGAATGCACGAACAGGATAATCGAGAGCTTCGCGAAGCGATCCAGTTCCACGGCCATCTCTGCCCCGGACTTGTTCTCGGTTACCGCGTCGCAAAGGCGGCGCTTCGGGAGTTGGGTGCCGAGCGGCCCGAGGACGAGGAGCTCGTCGCCGTTGTCGAGAACGACTCCTGCGCCGTCGATGCCATCCAGTTCGTTACCGGATGCACCTTTGGTAAGGGGAACCTTCTATTCCGCGATTACGGCAAACACGCGTACACCTTTTACAACCGCGGGACGGGCAGGGGGATCCGCATCTCCGAGGATTTTCGGGGTTTCGAGCATGATTCTCGCTATGCCGAGCTGAAGAAACGGCAGGATGCAGGCGAGGACGTTTCCCGGGAGATGCAGGAATTCAGAATGGAGAAGGTAGCCTCCATCTTGAAGGCCGATGACAAGGATTTTCTCACGGTCAGCGAGGTCACGGCACCTCCGCCGGCAGTTGCCAAGATCAGGGCATCGGTCCGCTGTTCATCCTGCGGCGAACGTTTCATGGAATCGCGCGGTAGGGTCAAGAACGGAAAGATCGTCTGCATTCCCTGTTCCGGCCAGGATTGAGCACGGTCTGCAACCCTCCGTCAAACCACAATATTCTTGACAATAGAGCATGCCGTCGTTATTATAACCGTGCTCTACCTATCCTCATGTTTCCGAGGAGCGGAACATGAGAAAAATCTTGGGTTTTTTGTCTTCTCAACTCTTCCTCGTTTCGGCCTGCAGCGCCCTGGCAGCAGACTTTAAGAAGACCGTGAGCGAACGTCCACTCGTACAAAGATGTGCGGGAGGACCGCGGTCAGGCGGAGCATTTGTTGGAAGCAGGCCGAAACCCTCGCTGTGGTGAGCGACCTGTTCAACTAAAGGACAAGGGTGGGAGCCTCGATTCCTGACATCACGTATGTTCACGGGCATCATTGAGGAGATGGGTACCGTCCGGGCTCTCCAACGCTCTGGCGCTTCTGCGCGTCTTGCGGTGGCGGCCGATAAGGTCATCGAGGGAACCATGCTCGGTGACAGCATCTCGGTCAACGGGGTATGCCTGACCGTCGTTGCGATGGGGAAGGCAGAATTCT